>JAIMAZ010000242.1 GCA_023511695.1 Ignavibacterium sp. | reverse complement strand
ATAATACACTGATTCCCAAGCGTTTTTAATGTCTGGTACGTAATACATCGTCAAAAACATACCAGATAAAATTTGGATAACTGTGACGAAAAATGTTAATCCACCAAAGCAGTAAACAAAGGCAGAAAAGTGATGCGCAGGGTTTACGTGCTCTGGCACTTCATGGTCTGCGATATCGCGCCACAAAGGCGTAATATCTAGCCGTTCGTCAACCCAATCATAAATCTTATTAAGCATGTATTACGCCTCCCCTCGTGGTTTCGCTTTCCCTAAATACAACGTGCCATCTTTTACTTCGTATTCGTAACGGTCTAATGGAGCTGGTGGTGGCGTGTTTGGCACGTTCGTTCCGTCCTTTTCATATAAACCGTAGTGACAAGGACAGAAGAAACGGTTCGGATTGCTTTTGTCACCATTCCAGTTCACCGTACAGCCAAGATGTTTACAAATTGGTGATAGCGCAACGATATCCCCTTTTTCATCTTTAAATACCCAAGCCGATCTTGGCTCTTCTGATTCGTACCACGCGTCTTTTACTTTTACTTTAAAGTCAAAGCGCTGTGGCTCTGTCGTAATGTCTTTCACTTGGGCAACCGCAACCATATCTTGCCCAGCTTCTTCTTTCAAGATTGGATCTAAGGCGAAGCGTACCATCGGTGATAAAATGCCAGCCGCCATAAATCCGCCTACACCTGTTAATGTGTAGTTTAAAAATTGCCGTCTTGACACGCGATGCTTTTTCTCGCTCATCGTTTTCCCCCCTCTATGCGAAGTTAAGTCCATCCGGACGAATTGTTATAACACATATATAAAACTAGGACAACCTAATGATATATCATGTTTTCACCAAGGTCAATATAATGATAGTGTAAACGCTATCTAATTTTTTAACGTCCATTTTGCGACTAACGCATCCATTACTTGTTCAACTTGTTGACGAACAACTTTTTGCTTATATGCTTCATCTGCATGTTCAAGCGGAAGCGCTGGTACATAAATAAACGAATCATCAGCGATGTCCGCATGTGAAGTGACAAAACATACATGTTGAAATCCCGCTTGTTTAAGCACGTTTGTCCATTCATGCACGCGCGCTTGTATTTGTTCTTGCACGAAATATGTCAATGGTGGAAATAACATCACCCTCCCTTTAAACTGTCGTTCTACTTCATTTGTAATAAACAACGTATGCTCGCTCATTTCAGCAAACGCTTTCATATTTGTGCTTCCTATCGGTATGCACGGAACGAGCGCTGTATCAACATACTCTTTTGCTTGATGATACGCATCTACATCTTTTGCTGTCCATTTCATTGAAACCACTCCTTATGTTTCCATCTTACACGAAATGTGTATGTATTTTTTTGAACATTTTGTGACAAATATACACATCATAAAAAGCGTTGCGAAACCACGAGGTTAACGCAACGCTTTTAATTGTTCGGTCAGCTCGCGAAATTTTTGTTCATCTTGCTGATCTAGCGCCTCATCAATTAACCGCATAATTTTTTGTCGTTGAAAATGTTGAATCCACTTCCAGTAAAAATGAACATCTAAAAATAATTTTTTCTGTTCACTCACTGACCAACCACAATATCCCGGACTATATCTATTAGTAAGATTATATCCCTCTTTCAAAAACTCAGTATGAATTTTCCGTTCAAGTAAATCTGCAGTAGATTCAACAAGTTCGGAAGCAATTCGATCAAGAATGAAAGCAGAAAGTGAATCGCCTTCTAAAAAAAATTTATGAATTTTCTCTTCAATATTTTTACCGATTGTACAAACAATAACAAAAATTTCAGAAACATCTTTAATATCACGATAAATTATAGTTCCTAAATCAAACTGTATATTCTCTATTATCAGTACATTTTTCCTGAAAGAGATATTTTGGGTATTAAAATGTCTGAATCCAGCAACTGGCTCACAATGCTGCTTAATGAATGGAAGTAGCAAATTAAAAGCATCTGACAATACAGAATAGTTATTGGAAGAAAAATCACTGAACAGAGAAATTAATTTTTCTTCACTAAAATTCAGTTCATCAAAACTGAAGTGATATTGATAAACATCTTCTTTCAATTTAGTGCAAAGTGTGAATTTAAGTAATCAAGAAATCCTTGCGGATCCGGTGAATATAAGTCGGCATTAATTTCATCAGCGAATTTTTTATTTAACGGAGCACCGCCAACTGCTACAGGAATATCCGGGAACATTTTTTTTATATCTGAAACAATGTCTTTCATATTCAACATTGTTGTAGTAAGCAATGCTGAAAGTCCAACCGCTTTAATTTTATTTACATTAATTGCATTTAATATTTTTTCGGAGCTAACATCTATTCCAAGGTCAATCACTTCCCAACCATTTCCTTCAAGAACCATCTTTACTAAATTTTTTCCGATGTTGTGCAAGTCTCCTTTAACAGTTGCAAGAATAACTTTGCCTTTCAACTTTAAATCGCCTTTCACAATGTAAGGTCGTAATATTTCCATAGCAGCATTCATTGCTTTGGCTGAAATAAGAACATCGGGAATGAAAATTTTTCCATCACGGAATTTTTCACCAACTCTGTTCATTCCAATAAGCAGAGCATCTTCAAGAATTTTTTTGGGTGGAATATTATTCTGAAGTAATTGAGAAGTTATTTCCTCAACTCCCGGTTGACCAATCAAATCGGCTGGAAACTTTGAAGATGAATTTACTTTTCCTCGTTCAATGCAAAATGCGAGTTGAGTAAAAAGTTCTGTTTCATCAAAAGATGAATTCATAAAAAACTAAATTGTTAAAAATCATCTGCCACAAACATAACTATTGCAGTCGTAAAAATTCTATTCGACGATTCTTTCTTTTATTTTCTTCAGAATCATTCGGAGCAATAGGACGATCTGGTCCATATCCTTTCGTCAGAATTCTTTCAGCTTCAATACCTCTTTTCACCAGCCATTCTTTAACAGCATTTGCACGACGAATTGAAAGTTCAATATTATTTTTTCTTTTACCAACATTATCAGTATGACCGCTTATTTCGACGATCATCTCAGGATAACTCTTTAATGTCTGATAAGCATTCCAAAGTGCTGGCTCAGATTCAGGTTTAATTGTTGATTTATTTTTGTCAAAAGTAATTCCTTCAAGCACAATCGGAACACCTACTTCCACAACTTCTTTCTTTTTATAATCATCTTTAGGATTCAGCGGGTTTGTATCATTTGCAATCTCAGTTCCATCATCAGTTCCTCCATCATCAGTGTCAAGTTTGTTTGGATCAGATTTATAAATCATAACTTCATCATAATCGGTTAAAGTATCGCCATCACTATCAACTAGCATCGGATCAGTTTTGAACTTATTAACTTCATCTCCATCGTTTAAACCATCACCTTCAGAATCTTTTACCACTGGATTGGTTTTATGAATTAAAACCTCATCTCCATCTTTAAGACCATCTTCATCAGTATCAGCAATAATCGGGTTTGTTTTTTGGACAAAAATTTCATCATGATCAGAAAGTTTATCAGAATCAGTATCGGCATTTAATGGATCTGTTTTATAAACAAAAATTTCAGTTCGATCGTCAAGTTTGTCGCTATCAGAATCAATTAGCAGTGGATTAGTCTTATAGACAAAAATTTCATCATAATCATTTATACTATCACCATCTGAATCAGATTTTAGTGGATTTGTTTTGTAAATATGAACTTCATCTCCATCTTTAATTCTATCTGCATCAGAATCAGGATTTTTAATATCTGTTCCAATTTCAGTTTCTTCGCATTTAGCTAAACCATCATTATCTCGATCCGATTCACAGGTTTCTCCTCTCCAACTTACACCAATTGAAATATTGAAATAACCATCCCATAAAAAATTATTTTCGCCCCAGTAACCATCAAGATCTAATGATGAAGAAAGTGCGCCACCGAATGAAATATCGTAAACAAATTTTTCTGAAAGGATAAACTCAGCACCAACACCAAAAGGATAAATTCCTGTCCAACCTTTTAATTTAGGCTTAATCGGACTTGGAATATCTGGTGATTTAGTTACTTCATAATACATCATTCCTATTCCGATATAAAAATACGGATTCCAATTCGGTTTGTTGGTAGGGGTAATTCTTAGTCTTAAATCAATAGGAGTGATTGTAGATTCAAATGAGCCATTAGTTTCATCTCTTTTTTTATCATAAGCATTGCCAGCATAAAATCCGTGTCCAACATTCAGATGAAGTTCGTTCGATTTTGAAAGTTCGAATCCATAGTAAGCCTGAAACAGATGAGAGAACTTGAACCATTTGAATGATAAATCATCATTGCCGAAAATTCCGAAGTTAGAGAATTCATTTTGCGGAAATAGCAAATTACTTCGAACACCAATTTTATGTCCCCAATGTTTGAAATTATCCTGAGCAAAAATTGAGGAATAATTAAAGATGAAAATAAAGATTACTAAAATGTGTTTCATAAATGTTCCCTCTTCAAAGAAATGCAATAAGAAAATATTTACATCACAGGGCAAATATATAATTTGAAAAATTATTTTCATCAGTATGAAATTAAAAAATACCCTCAATGGATGGTAATTTTGCTAAGAATTATGCCAAATAAATTAACGAAAACTCTTCGCACTTAAAGAATTTTCAAAAAATTTATTTTCTATTTAATACTAAGTTCCATAAAAATCAGTGTTGTCCAAAATAAAATTAAACCTGCTCAATAA
>JAIMAZ010000241.1 GCA_023511695.1 Ignavibacterium sp. | reverse complement strand
GAACTGGATAATATGGCATTGGCAGGCATAATATCTACTCAAATTTTACACGAGCAATTTGTAAAAAACAGTAAATTAAAATTACCAAGTAATTATCAGTTTAAAACTTTTTATGATTTTAGAAATAAATAATCTTTTCAATTAAACTATGATGCAAATGAGACAAACAATCAGTGAATTATTCAGCCCATTGCTGGTGCATGAATACCTAACAATTTCTGCATCAAAGTACCCGGATAAAATTGCACTGGTATTTGAAGATAAGAAATACTCTTATAAGGATTTGGATAATCTATCAGATTTACTTGCAGTAAGGTTAATAAAACTGGGAGTTAAACGTCACGACAGAATAATTATCTGGGGCGAAAATTCTCCTGAAGTGGTAATATCAATTTATGCTACTTTAAAGGCCGGTGCGACTTTCATCGTACTAAATAGTTTAATAAAACCCCCGAAGTTTAGTTACATTGTTAAAGATTCGGAGCCAAAGGTAATTATTGCAGATGATAAGTTAAAAGATGCTGTTGATATTGCACTGCAAGATTATGATAATTTTGTTTCTGTTATTTCTATCAGCAATACAGCTGATAAATTATACTCATTAAATTTAGAAGAGTTAAAAGCAAGTCAGATAGAAAAAGATTTTCAACTTTTATCTAATCGAAAGAAATCTATTCTTGATTATGACTTAGCAACACTAATTTATACCTCTGGATCAACAGGTGAACCAAAAGGTGTTATGTCTTCCCATTTTAATATGGTCTCGGCTGCTAAAAGTATAATTACTTATATAAAAAATACTGAGAGAGATATTATCATTAATGTTTTACCGCTATCATTTGATTATGGACTTTATCAGGTCATAATGTGCTTTATGTATGGTGGAACAATAGTTCTGGAAAAGTCGTTTTTATTTCCAGTTGAAATAATAAAAAAAATCGAGAAAGAGAAAGTAACGGGTTTCCCGATTGTTCCTACAATCCTCGCAATGCTGCTTAAAATGGAAAGAGTGAAGGATTATAATCTTACAAGTCTCAGATACATTTCCAATACAGGAGCTGCTTTACCGGTTGAACACATAAAAAATTTCAGAAATTTATTTCCTGATGTTCAAATATTTTCAATGTTTGGATTAACTGAATGTAAACGAATTGCATATCTTCCTCCCGAAGACATTGATAAAAAACCAGGTTCAGTAGGTAAAGCTATGCCAAATTGCGAAGTGTTTATAGTAGATGAAAATGGAAATGAAGTTGAACCCAATGTTGTCGGAGAACTTGTTGTAAGAGGCTCAAATGTAATGAGAGGTTACTGGAATTCAGAGGAACTTACTAACAGAACATTTCGTAAAGGTTGGATGCAGCAGGAAAAAGTATTATACACAGGTGATTATTTTTATAAAGATGAGGAAGGCTATTTGTATTTCGTTGGCAGAAAAGACGATATGATTAAAACGAAGGGAGAAAGAGTTAGTCCGAAAGAACTTGAAAATATTTTGTGTTCAATGGAAGGAATTAGCGAAGCTGCTGTAATCGGAATACCTGACGAAATATTGGGCCAGGCAATCAAAGCTTTCATCGTGAGAAAAGAAAATTCACAAATTTCAGAAATTGATATCTTAAAATTTTGCAAAGAGAATGTTGAAATTTTTATGATACCAAAGATTATTGTCTTTGTTGATTCTCTTCCTAAAAATCCAAATGGAAAAATTGATAAGAAAAAACTAAAGGAGCTTTGAACAATGCATTATAATTATAATTCTATAAATATTGATCCGGCAAAAGAAGCTGAAAGAATAATAAATGAGCTAAGAAATATTGTTGCGAAGAAATTGCATAAGCGCGGCGCTGTTGTTGGAGTTAGCGGCGGAATTGATTCATCAGTTGTTCTTGCACTTTGTGCAAAGGCATTTGGTCCGGAAAAAGTTTTAGCTTTGATGATGCCGGATAAAGATTCAAGTCCTGATAGTCTTGATCTCGCAAAAAAACTTGTTGAAAAATTTCATGTGCCTTATCTCGTTGAAGACATTACCGAAGCAGTAAAAGGTTTTGGAGCTTATAAAAGAAGAGATGAAGCCGTCAAGAAAGTTTTTCCCGAGTATACTGAATCATATAAGATGAAGATAGTTCTACCGAAAGATGATGAAGCAAAAGGCAAGATTAATGTTTTTTATGTTACCATAATTTCACCAGATGGTGAAGAGAAAACTGCCAGGCTTCCGTTAGTTGAATATTTACAAATCGTTGCAGCTTCAAACTTCAAACAAAGAAGCAGAACAAATTTTCTATACTATCACGCTGAGGTAAGGAATTATGCAGTGATAGGGACCGGAAATAAAAACGAACACGAACAAGGATTTTTTGTTAAGTACGGCGATGGCGGTGCAGATATAAAACCTATTGCACATTTGTTCAAAACACAGGTTTATCAGCTTGCAGAATATCTCGGTGTTCCGGAAGAAATTCAAAAAAGAACTCCGACTACAGATACTTACTCTGCAGAGCAAACTCAAGAAGAATTTTTCTTCAGACTTCCCTATTCAATTTTAGATAGAATTTGGTTTGGATGGGAAAAAGGATTTTCTTCAAAAGATATTGCCGATGCTTTAAATCTTACTGAAGCTCAGGTTGATGTTGCAATTAAAGATATTAGACAAAAAATTCAAACAACTGAATATCTCAGGATGGAACCAATATCACTTGGGTAATAAAGTGAAGAAAATATTCTAATTGTCAGACTGAGCTTAGTCGAAGTCTGACATACTCTTAATTACCTACCAAAATCTTAAATAATACTTTTCAAATACTTTTTCACTGTCATCCTGAGCCCGTCGAAGGATGACTTTCCTTTTGTCAGACTGAGCCAAATTGAAGTCTGACAGGATTCTTATTACTTTTATAAATCCTATAGAATCTTTTCTAATATAATTTTTCTGTCAGACTGAGCTTAGTCGAAGTCTGACAGACTCTTCAATACTTGCATAAATCTGAAATAAACTTCACTACAATAACTTTTTCAGAACATTAAATTTATCTGCTCGTAATCGTACTTACCTGATGGCTTTGTTGGAATATTTTCGGTTTGCTTTATCAGAACTGATTGTGGATTCAATTTATAAAACTCACATACCTTTTGTTTAATTTTCATCTCTAATGAATCTGTTGATTGAATCAGGATTTTTAATTTTTCATCTTCACCTGTACATGCAGCAGCGGTGTAGAAATTGTTTTCTATCTTTTTTTGAACTTCATCAAGATTAATTCTCAATCCATAAATTTTTATAAACCTTTTCATTCTGCCTGTAACATAAAAAAAACTGTCTTCATCGAAATAGCCCAAATCACCTGTGTGCAAAACATAGTTCAGTTCATTGCCTTTTGCTAGATCAGAAACATTTTCTGCATAACCGAGCATTACATTAGGACCTTCATAGACAATTTCACCAACCTGATTTGGTTCGGTGATTTCAATTTCATCTTTCATCAATTTCAAGTTCCCTCCGGGAATTGATATTCCAATTGAGCCAATCTTTGAGCTTAATTTTTGAAAAGGTACATAAGAAATTCTTGCAGTTGCTTCAGTTTGTCCATACATGACAAAAAATCTTTTATTATTTCGCTGTGCATACTCTGAAAAGAAACGAATCATTTCTTCATTAAGTTTTCCACCGGCTTGAGTAAAAGTTTTTAATGATGACAAATCTAGTTTTTCGAATCCGGTTCGTTTTAACATCTGATATGTGTAAGGAACACCGGCAAAAGATGTGCATTCATATTTTCTAAAGTCGCTCCAGAAATCTTTAAAGAAAACAGTCTTCTCTGTTAAAACAATAGTTGAGCCTTTAAGCAAATGGCTATTGATAACTGATAATCCATAAGAATAATTAAATGGCAAAGTTGTGATTGGTTTTTCATTTTCATCAATCTCAAGGTACTGCGCAATTGATTCAGCATTTGATTGAATATTTTCAGCAGATAATCTGACTAATTTCGGAGAACCGGTTGTGCCTGATGTTGAGAGTAAAACTTTTAAAGCAGGATGAATTTTGATTCCATTAGTTTCTTCCCTAACAAAACAATTTTCTAATACACTGATTGTTTTCTTCTCATAACCTTTAATGTTACTTCGGCCATCGGAAATAATAATTTCAGGTTGATAAGTATCAATCAGGTTGCTTCTTATTTCTTCATTCAACTTCGAATCCAGTAATAAAACTGCATCAGTTGATTTTAACGCTGCAATATATGCCTGAAGACTTAATATCGTATTTGTTGTATAAAGAAAAATCAGTTTTTTATGTTCGCTCAATAACTCTTCAGCAATTTCATCAGTAACTTTTTCCAATTCTGCATAGGTTATACTTGCTTCCGTTTCTGCTTCAACTAAAGCAGTTCTTTGGCCAAAGCTTTTAAGATTTTCCCAAAAATAATTTTTCATTTCATTTCAACTTTTTAATTCTGATAAAAAGAAAATAATTATAATACAGCCAACTAAATGCTCCGGCAATTCGAATTATCTCTTCAATAAAGTCGCTGTTATCAATTGCAATTATCTTGCCATCACTTAGTAAATCGAGACTTACAGCAAAGCCCAACAAAATAATGGAAATTATAAGGAAAATCGTTTCCTTCGATTTTAATAAAGCTTTGTTATTGATAAATAAAATTATGAATGGAATTGTACCAAAAAGATAAGTGATTGTGTTTGAGATATTAAATGCATCCCTTAAATAATGATGTAGCTTAAATGTAATAAT
>JAIMAZ010000240.1 GCA_023511695.1 Ignavibacterium sp. | reverse complement strand
GGATGACAAAGAGAAAAAGTCACACTTCGACAGGCTCAGTGTGAGAGAAGATGTTATCCTGAGTTTATCGAAGGATGGCAAAGAGAAAAAGTCACACTTCGACAGGCTCAGTGTGAGAGAAGATGTCATCCTGAGTTTATCGAAGGATGACAAAGAACAAAAGTCGCACTTCGACAGGCTCAGTGTGACAGAGGAAGACATAGTAAAATTTCAAAAAGTTGAGTTTAGAATTTTTAGAAGCAGTTTTACTTTACTAATGATATTGCTTTTCAGCACTTTACATTATGCACAGCATCAATGGTTTCCGAATGAACTTAATGTACAGCCATTCACAGCAAACTTCCTTGAGCCGAAAGCAGGATTTTTATTTAATACAAGTGATAATAAAATTCGTCTTGATATCGGTACTTCACAGGATATTCTTCACATAAAAAATAATGAAACAATAATTTCATTTGGAGCGGATTTATTCACATTTACAAGATTGAGAAGTGAAAGTGATTTTCATTTCCCTGTTGAAACTATTGATTATTTTTTTGGTCTGAACGCTTCATACAAAAAGAATTATTGTGATAATGAACTTGGTTTCAGATTTCGTTTCTCTCACATAAGTGCTCATCTGGTTGATGGTCAGTTTGACAAAACAAATAATCAATGGCGAGATGGCAGACTGCCTCAGGTTTATAGTCGCGAGTTCATTGAATTTTTCCCTTTCATTCGATTCAATGATTTAAGATTTTATGCCGGACTTACTTACATTTTTCATTCTTCACCAAAAGAAATTAAAAAAGGAATTTTTCAGTTTGGTGGAGATTTGTTCATTACAAAGCTTAAAACTGATTGGTTTACTCCATTCATTGCTTATGATTTTAAGCTTAATGGAAAAGAAAAATATGTTGGCAATAATTTTATTAACTTTGGAATGAAGTTTGGCGAATTCAATAAGAAAGGATTCAGTATTTATTATTCATACATATCGGGCAAAAGTATTCACGGCGAATATTTCGATTTGAATGAAAGTTATTCAAGCATTGGATTTAATCTGGATTTATAATGTCAGAATTTTCAGAACCAACATTCAGTAATTTACCACCGCAGTACACATATACAACTACTGCAGCGAAAGAGAAAAGAAAAAAGATTCGCAGCTATCTTGTCCACATTGGACTATTTATACTGACCTTTATAACTACAACAATTGCGGGAGTTGAATGGACAACAGGTTTGTTTCCACCTTATGAATTCAGTATGCTGGCTAAAGGATTACCTTATTCAATCAGCATTCTGATCATAATTACATTTCATGAATTTGGACATTACTTTGCTGCAAAATTTCATAAGGTTCGTTCAACACTTCCTTTTTACATCCCTTTTCCGCCGATTATGTACTTCATAAATTTTGGAACAATGGGAGCAGTGATAAAAACTAAATCACCAATCTATACAAAGAAAGCAATGTTTGATATTGGAGTTGCAGGACCAATCTCAGGATTTATCGCAACGCTTGCAATTCTGATTTATGGTTTTATGAATGTTCCTCCGGTTGAATATATCTTACAAATTCATCCGGATTATTTTTCACCCGATTACGGAAAAGAAGGATTACAGCTTGTGTTTGGTGATTCAATTTTGTTTATGCTTTTACGCGAAATTTTTATTCAACCAAACACTTTCTTTCCACCGATGAGTGAAATTTATCATTATCCTTATCTATGTGCTGGTTGGTTTGGTTTATTTGTAACAAGTATGAATATGATTCCTGTTGGTCAGCTTGATGGCGGACATATTTCTTACACAATGTTCGGCGACAAAAAGCACTATTCAATTTCTGCTGTTGCATTTATATTTTTATTCGTTGTTGGAATTGCTGGAATTCTCGATTCAACTTTAGGATTTAATTTGGGAATCGGATGGTCTGGCTGGTTAGTCTGGGCGTTGGTTCTTTATTTTATAATAAGATTAAAACATCCGCCTGTTAATGATTATACTGAGCTCGATCCAAAAAGAAAAGTGATAGGTTGGATAAGTTTTATAATCCTGATTATTTCTTTTTCATTAGCTCCGATAATGATTACAAACCCTGTCTGATAGCAGTAATGTCCATTTGTTTAAGAAAATTTTTTAATAAATCTTAAAAAATAAAGTTCATCAGGTATTTAATTTAAGTTTTGTAAAGAAGTATCATACACATATTTTTACCTTGTTCAAATAAGCATAATAAAAAACATTACAATATGAATTTCAGAATAAAAAGTTTCATCTCAATCTTAATTATTTCATCTGTTTTCATTTCCTGCGAAAAGGAATTTGATACGGTGATTGACACTCAGAAACCTTCTTATCAGGTCGTATCAGTTTCACCAAAAGATTCGGTTTTGTTCAATATAAATGATTCTTCACTTGTAATTAGTATTCAATTTCAGCAGAATAGCATTGTTAATTCCGTCCTTGCTGAAATGATCGATCCTTCCGGCAAAAATTTTCTCGGAGAAAGTTTACAGTTATTTGACAATGGTAAATCAGAAAACGGAGACCAAACAGTTAACGATAAAATTTTCTCAAATAAAATTTTTATGAGAAGTAATTCGCTGAATGGAAATTACAACCTGAAATTTTATGCCTCTGATAATTCTTCGTCACAAAAATTAGTTGCTTGGTCAACATTCAAATACAGAAATGGCCAATCTAATGTTGCGCCTGTAATTTCAAATGCATTAGTTGATCCTGATACTCTTGTGGTTACTGATACCGTAGCAATTTTAACTTCACTCGTTGTAAATGATCAAAATGGTGTGAATGACATTAAGGAAGTATTTTTTATTGTCTATCGTCCTGACGGAACTACCAGCGGAAATAAAGTATTTCTATTTGATGATGGAAATCTTTTACAGAATGGTGATCAGACCGCAGGCGATGGAATTTATTCCAGAATTATTTCCGTAAATCAGAATAATGTGAAAGGCACTTATCGCTTCGAGTTTCAGGCGATTGACAGAGGCGGATTAACAAGTAATATCATTAACTATCCAGTACTTATTCAATGAAAAAACTTTTTTTTGTATTCATCACAGTTTTATTTCAAGTAAATTTCGCACAGATTTCTACTTATAAAATTGGTGATGAAATCAGTAAGCTCGAAAAAATTTCTTCACTTAATCCTACAAGCAATACAATAATTGATATAATTGCTTTTGGTGATACAGTATGGCTCGGAACAAGCAGAGGAGTTAGTCTTTCAACTAACAGAGGTGAAAGCTGGATAAATTTTTATGGTCGTTCAGATTTTGGAACTGATAATGTTTCAGCAATTGGTTATAACAACGGAGTATTTTGGTGTGCGACTGCTAAATCACAGGAAGTTACCGGCGGTCAGAAACTTCCAGCCGGCACAGGATTGAAATACACAACTGATTTTGGAAATACATGGAATTCTGTTCCACAGCCAATTGATGGACAAAATGATAATCAGGTTCAGTACGGAATAAATACACTTTCTGCTTTGCCTGTAACAGTTACTGTTCAGAATCTTTGCTATGATATTGCTTTCACAGGAAATACAATCTGGATTGCAACTTTCGCAGGAGGTTTAAGAAGAAGTACAGATAATGGTCAAACTTGGCAAAGAATAGTTCTTCCACCTGATAACAAAAATTCGATTGCACCAACTGATACTCTTGATTTCTGTTTAGCTCCTGTTGGTGGAAGTTTTTGTTCTGTTGGAAATCTCAATCACAGAGTTTTTTCAGTAATAGCAGTAAATGATTCAACACTTCTTGTAGGAACTGCAAACGGAATTAACAAAACCACAAATGCAAATGATCAATTTCCAAGTTGGGTTAAATTCAATCATCAGAATCAATCAAATCCAATAAGTGGTAATTTCATTACTGCACTTGGCTATAATAAAACTTCCAATACGATTTGGGCCTCAACCTGGAAAGCTGAGGATCCAAATGAATTTTATGGTGTTAGTTATTCCTCTGATGGTGGATTAAACTGGCAAACAACTTTGATTGATGAGAGACCACACAATTTTGCCTTTAAATTTTCTCAACCAATTGTTCTTACAGACAATGGTGCGTTTCGATCAACTGATGATGGTCAAACATGGATTTTACCAAATTCTATCGTTGATAATCAGACAGGTGCACAGCTTCGCACAAATGTTTTTTACAGTGCAGCAGTAACAGGTAATTATATTTTCCTCGGCAGCGATGATGGTCTAGCAAGATTAAAAGAAAATATCGGAACTATATGGCAAGGCGAATGGAAAGTTTACCTTTCTTCTTCAGCACTTAATTCCAATGATGATTCTTATTGTTATCCAAATCCCTTTTCTCCACGACAGGAATTGTTAAAATTCAGATACAGCACCAAAGGTGTTCAGGAAAATGTAACAATCAGAATTTATGATTTTGCTTTTAATTATGTTGCTACAGTAATTCAGAATGCGCCGCGATTGACTGATATTGAAGGCGCACCTGATTTTTGGGATGGAAGAGATGATAACGGTAATTATGTCCCTAATGGTGTTTACTTTTACAGGATCGAAATTGGAAACAACGATCCGCTATTTGGAAAAATTTTAGTACTGCAGTAGAGGTAAGTTTTGAAAAATTATTTTGATTCTGGTTTTAAGATTGTGTCGCACTTCGACAGGCTCAGTGTGACAGAAGATGTCATCCTGAGTTTATCGAAGGATGACAAAGAGAAAAAGTCACACTTCGACAGGCTCAGTGTGAGAGAAGATGTTATCCTGAGTTTATCGAAGGATG
>JAIMAZ010000239.1 GCA_023511695.1 Ignavibacterium sp. | reverse complement strand
TAACCAAAACATTCAAAACCCCAGGAAACAACGCTAATACCAACTGCAATTAGTAATGGTTTAAGCTTTAATAAAGTATAGGTTGAGTGATAAAGTTGTTCAATTGATTCGATCCTTTTATGAACAAATTTAATTTTGGAAAGAACTATCATTAAAGAATCAAATACTTTACGGTTAGTTAGTATAAAAATTCCAATAAGAATAATTATTGTGATAACTAAAGCTGCATTTCTTCCATAATCATAAACGTATGCACCAACTAATGCAAGTAAAGTCAGCGATAGAAAATCTGTTGCACGCTCAGCAAAAATTATTGGAGCGGTAACAGAAGCCGGAGTTTTATTTACAGTTTTAACAAGATATGCTTTTAATAATTCTCCGATTTTGCCCGGTGTTACACTCATAAGCAAACCAGACATAAAAATCATTAATGAATCCTTTTTTGAAAGATTAATTTTCAGAATACTTAAATAGTAATCCCATTTATAAAATCTTGAAAAATAATTTAGCAATGAAAGAAGCAGTAGGACTGGCAAAAGAAGTAAGTCAAATTTTTTAAAGGACTCGATCAGTAATTTGAAATCAATGTAAATGGTTATTGCAAGATATAATATACCTGCAAAGGCAATAGATATTAAAGTTCGTTGTTTTAATTTTTCTAACAATTAGATAATCCTTAATAAAGCGTGATAAAATTTTGATAGAGGTAGTCCGACAACATTATAGTAACATCCATTTATATGGTCGACAAATACAGCACCAAAATCATCCTGAATTCCATAAGCACCAGCTTTGTCCATTGGGCTTCCTGTTTTTATGTAATCACTAATTTCCTGATCAGTTAATTTTCTGAATGTAACATCAGTTTTTACAAATTCAGTTATTGTTTTGCCAGTTTTTGTATTGTAAAGACAATATGCTGAGTAAACCTGATGAGTTTTGTTGCTGAGATTTCTCAGCATTCTGAAAGCATCTGTCTGATTTACAGGTTTACCCAAAACTTTACCATCAAGAAAAACTAATGTATCAGCTGTTATTATAATTCCGGATTTTATTTTTTTTCTTGCAGCAAACATTTTTTCTTCGGCAATTCTAAGAACTGCTTTATCTGGTTTTTCATCTGGTAAAACATTTTCTTCAGTCTCGACTGAAAATGATTTGAATTTCAGATTGAGCTGCTTTAATAGTTTCCTTCTTCTTGGTGATTTTGAAGCCAGATATATTGGTAAATCAGTTTTGATCATTAAGCTTTTTAATCTCTGTTCCCGGGTAATAATGATTTAAAATTTCTTTATAATTTTTTCCTAATCTCGATTGTCCGATTGCACCCCACTGACATAATCCAACTCCGTGACCGGAACCTTTACCTGTAATTACTATATTTCTGTTCTCATCAATTTCGATAATAAAATTATTACTCTTTAATAAACCATTACCAGTCTTATTTTTTATAATACTTCGACTCTGGTTACCAAAAATACTAATTGATTTCGTTCCATCATTACATTGTAAAGAAATTTCAAGTTCATTAATTCTTCCTGACTGAAATCTGGATTTGATAATGAAATTATTGATTGAACAATTTGTATCATTGATGATTTTTGCATCGAACAATCTTTTAATTAAAAGCGATTCGGGAATCATCTCAGTCCAATTAAAATTTGGTGAGATTGAGCAATACGCACTATTTCCATCTGGAATTGTTCTGAGATAACTAATATCATCTTTTGTAAATACATTAGCTGCGCTTTCGGTAAAACCTCCACAAGTTGAATGGTAAAACACAGTAGCTGGTTCATCATCATAAGTCAGAATTAACCCTTCTGTTTCGTCAACAGCACGGTTAGAAAGCGGATGTTCAGCATCAGCGCCACCATAAACCTGATCTCTTATATCTGGTAATAAATCATAATAAGTTTTACTACCAAATACTTTATTAATTGCATAAGTTCTTGCAGCAATTGCAAAAGCTTTAAGAGCTTCATAATTCTCGTTTCCTTTTCCTACTGGCATTTCTTTAGTCATCACACCCTTAACATAATCTTCAAGTGAAATCTGATTTATGATTTTAATTGCGCCATCAATATTTATCAGTTTAATTCTTCCACGAAATTTTTTGTTATTCAGTATTAACAAAGAATTATCTACTGTTTGAAGATAAAATTCCTTCGAGTTAAATTTTTTTGGACCTAGCTTTATGAAAATTTCATTATGGATACCTTCTGCAGAAAATTTATTTCCTGATTTAATTATGGCAAGTTTCTCATTCGATGAAATAAGATATGAATCAGTTCCCAATGTAATATCACCGGTTAAATCGTTCAACAAAATACGAACTTCTCGTGTAAAGTCTCTAATTTCTGATTCTTTATATTCAGTAAACCTTTTCGATGGAGCGCAAGCTGAGATTATTATAAATAAAAAAAGGAAGAAAAAAATTTTTTGAAATGTAATATTATGATTTGATTTGGTTGAGATGAGCAACTTCAAATTATTTTACCGAAACATAGCTTTTATACTTCCCCATGTTCGTTTGACTCCTGAGATACTGTGTGAGACAGAAACCTCAGTTGAATATGAAACCTGAGAATTGTTATCAACTATTTTTAAACGATAGGTAAAAATGTAGTCGTTGCCTTTGAAAATATTGTTATCAACGAAAGTATAAAATGAGTTGGAGCCTTTAGGGGTTACAGTGCCAATTTCTACAAAACCATTGTTAGGTGTCTTTCTCTCAACAACAAATTTACTTAGAGTAGAAGACTCTTCCCCTGTTTTCCACTCAACAATTATATTTTCTCCATCACTTCTGGCAGTTATGCTTTGAATAAAAGCACCCGCATAAACAGAAGCAATTAGGATCAAAAAGACTAATATTTTCGAAAGTGTATTTTTCACGTCCAAAATATATTTCAAGTAATTCTTATTGTCAATACTTTTTACAAATAAACTTTTAGAGACTTTTTATGGATTTACTGATTTTTTAACGGAATTTTTTCAAACCAATCTTTGGATAAATATTTATATAGAATTATTCCTGAATATATTATTATATAAATCGGCATTGCAAACCAGGCGCCCTTTAATCCATATCCTAAAACAACACCTAAAAGATAAGATAACGGCACAAGAATAAATAAATTAGTTATTACTTCTGCCTTCATCACAAACAACATTTTTCCTGCTGCTTGCAGAGCATTAGCAAGAACAACTCCGATGGCATAAAAAACCTGAGCAAAACCAGCAATCCTCAAAGCAGGTTTAGCTGTTTCAATTATTGATGTATCGTTAGTTATAATAAGCAATACATACTCAGGTAGAAATATGAAGACTATTCCTAAAGCTAATGTGTAAATTGTCGCAACTTTAGCTGTTTCAATTCCATATATTTTAGCTAAATGAAATTTCTTTGCACCAAGATTATTCCCAACTAAAGTCTGAACTGCAATTCCAAATCCAAAACATGGCAGGAACGAAATAAACAAAGTGCTTATTGTAGCTTGCGTTGCTGCCTGCTCCTGAGTTCCAATTATACCTGTTATAGCAACGAAAATCAAAAATCCAATAAGTATAAAAACATTTTGAAGAGAAACAGGAATAGAAATTTTCCAAATTGCTTTAATTACTTCCCAATCAATTTTAATCTTCTTAAAGTTTTGAAATTTATGTCTGTAAGATGGTAACAACATTATTGCAGTATAAAAGAAAAAGTCAAAAGAAGATGCCAGCGTTGAACCAAGTCCCGCACCTGCTAAGCCCATTCTTGGCATACCAAAATTTCCGAATATGAAAATGTAATTGAAAACAATGTTCAAAAGATTAGTAATGATTCCGGAAATCATAAAAATTTTTGTTTTACTTATTCCGAAATAGAAACCACGATACGAAACTGAAATCAGAAAAAATGGTATTCCCAGAAATCTGTAAAAGATATATTCTGAAGCATAGTATGCAACCTGATCGTCACTTGCAAATAAATCTGCAATTGGTTTAGCAAAGAAAACTCCAATTGAGGCGACAATTACACCGATTGAGAGTGAAATAAGAAGTGAGTTATTTAATGTATTTCCGCATTCAATAAAATCTTTTTGTCCAAATCTTCGTGCTACAATCACATGAGTGCCTGTAGCCAAGCTTGAGAAAAAACTTATCAAAGCCCAGGTAGCTAAAACACCAATTCCCATTGCAGCTAAAGCATAAGTTGCTTCTGAAAGTCTTCCAACCATAGCAGTGTCAACCAGAGAAACGATCATTTGTGTTGAAAGACCAGCAATTGCAGGCAAAGCTATATGAAGAATTTTTTTATAAAAGTTATTTATCGGAAGTAAACTTTTCATTCACAATTAAAAATATCAGTCACTTAATTAAAAAAAAATTGTCAGTCTAGATGATATCAAAGACTGACAATCAAATAATAATTTCAAAATTTTTGCGGAGCTAAGGGGAGTCTCCAAAGGATGCTTTGCAGAACCCCTGACCTCTTGAATTCTATTAAATCACTCCTCGTTTCTGTTAACTCAGAGATCTCAACTATTTTTTTGTGGAGCTAAGGGGAGTCTCCAAAGGATGCTTTGCAGAACCCCTGACCTCTTGAATCCTATTAAATCACTCCTTGTTTCTGTTAACTCAGAGATCTCAACTATTTTTTTGTGGAGCTAAGGGGAGTCGAACCCCTGACCTCTTGAATGCCATTCAAGCGCTCTCCCAACTGAGCTATAGCCCCAATTGATTTATTTTTGCAGAACAAATTTATGTTATGCATTTTCTTTTTACAATTGTAGGATTCACTTTTCTTTTACC
>JAIMAZ010000238.1 GCA_023511695.1 Ignavibacterium sp. | reverse complement strand
GTTAAATATCTTGATCAGGCGATTGACCTTTCTGAAAAGCTGAATTTAAAGGAAAAAAAAGCCGATGCGCTTTTCAATAAAGGTGTTGCATTCTGGCATCTTGGGAAAATTCAGGAATCAGAAAAATTATATAATCAGGCTAAACTTATTTATGAAGAACTTAAAGACACCTTAAGTTTAATCAAGCTCTTCAATTCTGAAGCAATCAATTATTCAATGCGTGGAAGATCTGATATTGCGCTTGAAACTTTTTACAAATCACTTGACTTTGCAAAAAAAATCGGTGACAGACCAACGATCTTTAATACCTTGTTCAATATCGGAATTGTCTTTGATAACAGAGGAGAACTTGATAAAGCTACGGAAAATTATCTGCAGGCATTACAATTTGCTGATGAACAAGGAGCGAAAGCTTTAGTCGAGAATTATATTGCTGAAATTTATCTTACCAAAAAAGATTTTAAGAAAGCAGAAGAGTATCTTAACAGAGCCGTAATAAATGCTCAATCTTCTGGTGATGTTAATAGTCTTATCTGGTCTTACACAAATCTCGGTTCACTTAATTTTGAAAAGAATAAACCTCAGGATGCAGAGAAAAATTTTATCACAGCGTTGGAACTATCAAGAAAGTCAGACTTTAAACTCGAGATAATCCACGCTCTAACCGAACTTGGAAAATTTTATTTTAAGACGAATAAACTCAAAGAAGCCGAAAAAAATCTGCTCGAAGCTTTTCAACTTGCTACAGAAGTTAATTCTGTACAGGATTTAACCAACACAACAAATATTTTAAAAGATGTTTACGCACAGCTCAATAATTTCAAACAAGCATTCGAGTTCTTAAAGCTCAACAAACAGTATTCGGATAGTTTGCTTACAATTACACAGAATGAAAAAATTCTGGAATTGGAAACAAAGTATGCTGTTAAGCAGAAAGAAAAAGAAGCTGATTTATTAAAAAATGAGAATAAGCTTCAGAAAAAAATTATTCAAACACAAAAGCTTATAGCAATTGTTGTTTCGGTACTTGGACTTATTCTTGTAATTCTGCTTGCTTTGCTTATAAGAAGCAGAAGAAAAATTTTAGCAGCGCAAAAAGATTTAATTCTTAAGAATGAAGAAATTGAACTTAGCAGAAAAGAAATTGCCGCAAAGAACAAAGAGCTTGAAGTTCTCAATTCAACTAAAGATAAATTCTTTTCAATCATTGCACACGACCTTAGAAATCCGATTGCAGGATTTGTGAGCATATCAGATATTCTTGAAACAGATTACGACAGAATTTCTGATCACGAGAAGAAATCACTTCTTTCGCAGATGAACAACTCATCAAAAAATCTGATAGCACTTTTAGAAAATCTTTTAACCTGGGCAAGATTATCAAGCAATAAAATTGAAATCGTAAAATCGAAATCAACTCTTTCAGAACTTGTCAGATCTGCAGTTAACCCTTACGAGCATTGGGCAAAGAGCAAAAGAGTAAATCTGAAAGTTGATATTAAAGATGATAAAAAAATAGACACCGATCCGTTTATTTTTCAAACGGTTGTTGGAAACCTTGTTAACAACGCAATTAAATTTTCAAATTCCGGCGATACTGTTATAATAAGCACTGCTGCAGATAACGGCAGAATTAAACTTAGTGTAAAAGATAATGGCGTAGGCATTCCTGAGCACAGATTAAAGAACATTTTTGGATTTGATAATAAGAAAACTACTAAAGGTACAATGAATGAATCCGGAACAGGTTTGGGTTTAGTGTTGGTTAAAGAACTATCTGATAAAATGAACTGGACAATAGAAGTTAACAGCAAACCGCAAATGGGAAGTGAGTTTGTAATTAACATTTCTGATATATGAAAATTTTGTTAAATCTTTTCTGATTAAAAATTAGATATTGAATATCACAAATTCATTTCTGATTTTTGTACAGCAAATAAAAGAAACAAGTAATCGTATTTTGAAAATTTTAAACATAGAACTTTCCGCACCCCAAAAACCAAATCAAAAATATCTTCACCTATTAATTATTAATCAAAAATATTTATGAAGCTTACTGAGAAATCAAAAAAAACGAAAAAATCTCCCAAAACTTTTGTACTCGATACAAATGTTATACTTCACGATGCTGCATCTATTCAGATGTTTCAGGAAAATGATGTGGTAATTCCGCTAACAGTAATTGAAGAACTTGATCATTTCAAAAGAGGAAGTCAGGTTATAAACTTAAACGCAAGAGAGTTTGCAAGAACACTTGATTCGCTCACTGGCTCGGCAATTTTTAATGGTGGAGTTTCGCTCGGCAAAGGAAGAGGTAAACTTCGGATTGCAATATCGAAAGGACTTCATCCGGAAATTAAAGATGTTTTCAGAGATGACACACCAGACCATCGTGTTTTAAGTGTTGCAATGGACTGGAAAGAGAAACTGACAAATAAATCGCAGGTAATTCTTGTAAGTAAAGATGTTAACCTCAGAATGAAAGCAAAAGCACTTGGAATTCCTGCCGAAGATTACACAACTGACAGAGTTAAAAGCATCGAAGAGCTTTACTCGGGCAAAGGCATAATAGAAAATTTTGAAGATGATTTGCTTATAAAATTATTTCATCCACCTTATGAAATTTCTGCTCAACCGTTATTAAAAAAATTAAACGGAGAAGCACTTCCGAATAAATATTATATTATCAGAAATCATAGTCGTTCAGTTCTTGCTCAGCTTGATATGAATAAAGAAATTCTTCGCAAGGTAGATAAAATTTCCGTTTATGGAATTACTCCACGAAATGCTGAGCAAACTTTTGCTGTTGATGCTTTGGTTAATCCCGCAATTCAACTTGTTTCTATGACCGGTAAAGCCGGAACGGGAAAAACATTGCTTGCACTTGCAAGCGCTCTTGCTGTTAAAAAGCATTATCGCCAGATTTTTATTGCCAGACCAATAGTTCCTTTAAGTAATAAAGATATTGGTTTTCTTCCAGGCGATGTTGAAAGCAAGCTCGCACCTTATATGCAGCCGCTTTGGGATAATCTGAAAGTAATTCAGGATCAGTTTCCGGAACACGATAAGCAGCATCAGGCAATTGACACAATGATTAAAGATGAGAAGCTTGTTATCGAGCCGCTTTCGTATATTCGCGGTAGAAGTTTGCAAAGAATATTTTTCATCGTTGATGAAGCACAGAATTTAACTCCGCACGAAATTAAAACAATTATCACGCGTGCTGGTGAAGGCGCTAAAGTTGTTTTCACAGGAGATATTTATCAGATTGATCATCCTTATCTTGATGGGCAATCTAACGGACTTTCATATTTAATTGACAGATTCAAAGGGCAGAAACTTTACGCACATATAAATCTTGAAAAAGGTGAACGCTCTGAATTGGCAGAACTTGCAAGTAATTTATTATAAAAAGGAAAACAATATGAAAAGAATAATTTTGGGTGCGTTTGTATTTCTGTTCGCTGCAACCGGCTGTCTTCAGGTTGATACGAAAGTTTATATTAACAGAGACGGATCGGGAATTATTGAAGAAACTGTTCTTATAAAAGATGAAGTTCTTGATATGATGAAGCAGTTCTTTTTGGCTTTTGATACAACCCAAACAGAAGATTTTAATTTCTTCAAAGAAGAAGAACTTATTTCAAAAGCAAGTAAATACGGCGAAGGAGTTTCATATTTATCAAGCGAAAAGCTGAAGGAAGATAAATTTGAAGGAGTTAAAGCAAGATATTCATTTAATGATATTTCAAAAGTTAACCTGAGTCTTGTTGCTGATGATCAGCTGCCTGCTTTAACTGATGAGCCAACAGAAAAAAGTGATAATGAAATTTTAAAGTTTGTATTAGATAAATCGCCTTCACAAACAAATCTGAAAATATTTTTGCCAGATATGGAAGAACAGCAGAGCGAAGAAGGTGCTGTGGAAGAAATTGACGATTCAACATTTAATGAAAATTTTGAGAAGACAAAAGAAATGTTTTCAGACATGAAAATTTCACTTAGAATTATACCGAACGAAAAGATAAAGCAAACTGATGCAGATTATGTTGATGATAATCAGATAACTTTGATGGAAATGAATCTTAATTCGTTGATTGAAAAACCAGAGCTTTTTAAAGATCTTTCAAACAATAAAATAAAATCGCTTGATGAATTCAGGAAAGCGGTAAAAGGTATTGAAGGATTCAGAATTGAATCGAAGGATGTAATTAATATTTTATTCTGATTAAACTATTTTTAGTAAAAATTTAATTAACTATTAACATAAAAGAGGAGTGGCATATGATTAAAAAACTTTTTGTATTCGTAATTGTACTTTGTGCAATCAGCTTTGCACAAACTGAAAAATTCGGGAAAGAAATTTCACTCAATGAAAAAACAAAGATATCAGAGATTACAAAAAATCCTGAAAACTTTGTTGGTAAAACTGTTCTTGTAGAAGGCGAAGTGCTTGATGTTTGTCCTGCTGCCGGCTGTTGGATGGAATTAAAAAGCGATGATGAGAAGGGCAAAATAAAAATAAAAGTTAGAGATGGAGATATAGTTTTTCCAATGTCTGCAAAAGGAAAAAAAGCTTTGGTTGAAGGAACGGTTTATAAAATTGAACTAACAAAAGAAGAAGCAATTGAATACTACGAGCATCTTGCTGAAGAAAAAGGTGTTGAATTTGATCCTGCTACTGTAACAGGTCCGGTTACAATTTATCAGATAAAAGGACTTGGAGCAGAAATAGATTAGTAAATATGTGTTTTGGAAAAAATTTAAGCCGCAAAAATTTGCGGCTTTTTTTTTTTTATTCGTCAATAATCATTTACTTATCTTTTCATTAAAAATTATTCTATTTATGG
>JAIMAZ010000237.1 GCA_023511695.1 Ignavibacterium sp. | reverse complement strand
CAAACCAGGCTGGGCCGTAAGATTTACTCCACTTATTTGTATATCCCAATGAATTGTAAAGTAATGCAGAAACATTTGCAGAAATTCCATTAAAAATTCCAAATGAACTAAGAAGAAAGAATAGCAAACCGATGAAAAATAAATATATAAGAATTTTTCGTTCTGTGTATTTTGATTTCAATATATCACTATAATTGTTCGTAAAATAAAAATTCTAAGTGTCTCAGAAATAAAACACTTTCCCAAGTAACATTTTTTTAATGTTAAATCCTTCTTCTAAATCCTTCGCCCATTACTTCGTGCACATTGTGAATAGTAACGAATGCTTTAGGATCAATTCTTTTAATAATTGAAAGCAATTTCCCAAGCTCTTTAAGGGTAACAACAGTAACAATAACTTCTCTATCAATATTACGATAAAGACCACGCGCTTTAATTGCAGTTGCACCACGACTTAAATCATTCATTATCGCTTGTGCAATTTCTTCATTCTTATCAGAAATAATATAAGCTGAGCGTGCGTAATCAAAGCCGTCAATAATTGCATCAACAATTCTGCTCGAAACAAACAATAAGAACAAAGCATAAAATGTTAATGTTATAGCAGAACGCTCAACAGCTAAACCTTTATATTCGATTACAAATCCCGCTGTTAAAATAACGAAGAAATCAATTATAAGAATTGCCATTCCGGGTTTGATACCAAATCGTTTTTGCATTATTGCGGCAACAATATCAGAACCGGCTGTTGTACCTTTAAACTTAAATATAATTCCTAATCCTAAACCTAAAAATGCAGCACCAAGCAAGATGAAAAATAAGAAATCGTTCTGCTGAAGCTCTCTTATTGATTGGGTGTTTTGCAAGTGTAATCCACCAACGAAAGGAACATCACCGCGGAAAAAATCAATGAAAAAAGAATTCAGAGTAAATCCATAGAAAGTTCTTATTCCAAATTCTTTCCCAAGTTCTTTTATGCCCCATAAATAAAGTGGTACATTTAAAACCCAAATCATAACTCCGACAGGAATTTTATTTGAAGAAAGATAATGTATTGCCATTGATAAGCCGCTTACACCACCGGGAACAACCTGTGCATCAACAAGAAAAACACCGATACCAATTCCCATTATTGCTGCACCGATTGTAATTGCTATATATTCTAATATTACATGTTCTTTGTAAATCTTTTCTGTCATAAAATCTCCAAAAATTCTTTATGTAAAGATAGAAAAGAATTCTCTGCTCAAATGTGAGTTAAATTATTCTTTGAAAGTCTTTATATGAAAATCAAAAATCTGGATTCGATTTAATTAAAGATGAAATATTTTCATAATACATTCACTTCTTTCCTCCAATAATTCTTTTAATTGATTAGTTGACAATCTAAGTTATTTGAATTCAATTTCATTTTAATTAAGATAGTATTGAAAAATTTCACATCTTTTAAAGGCAGGATATGAAAACATTATTGCTCTCCGTTTTGTTGATAACACCACTTTTTGCACAATATCAGAATATAAGAGTTGACTCACCTTCAAGTAATCAGCCTGAGGAGGTATCAATCGCAATCAATCCTCTAAATCCGAACTTTCTTGCAGCAGGAGCAAACATAAATCATTTTTTTAGATCTTCTGATGGAGGTTATAACTGGCAAACATCTTTTCTTTCTTCTTCATTTGGAGTTTGGGGCGATCCCTGCGTTGTTTATGATGAACTTGGCTATTTGTATTACGGACATTTATCCAATCCTCCTTTCCCTGGTTATTGGATTGACAGAATTGTGATTCAAAGATCTACAAACAATGGTGTTAGCTGGAGTGATGGTGCAGGAATTGGATTTCTTAGTCCTAAAAATCAAGATAAGGAGTGGATTGCAGTTGATATGCACAGCAATTTGTATAAAGGAAATGTTTATGTCTGCTGGACAGAGTTCGATGACTACGGTAGTTCAAATCCAAATGATTCATCACGAATAAAATTTTCACGCTCTACTGATAAAGGTTTAACTTTTAGTAATGCTGTAACAATCAGTGACAGAAGTGGAGATTGTATTGATAGCGACAACACTGTCGAAGGCGCAGTTCCTTGTGTCGGACCAAACGGAGAAATTTATGTTAGCTGGGCTGGTCCTTTAGGTTTAATGTTCGACAAGTCAACTGATGGTGGCCTAAGCTGGGGAACTGATAAATTCGTAAGTAATATTCCGGGCGGTTGGGATTTCGATGTTCCGGGAATTTACAGATGCAATGGTTTACCAATTACTGCTTGCGATACAAGTCAATCTCCATACAGAGGAAATATTTATATCAATTGGTCAGACCAAAGAAATGGAATTGATAATACTGATATTTTCTTTGCCAGATCAACTGATGGAGGAAATAGCTGGTCTGCGCCCAAAAAAGTAAATGATGATAATTCAAATCGCCATCAGTTTTTTACCTGGATGACAATTGATCAAACAAACGGCGCGATTTATATTGTATTTTATGATAGAAGAAATACAATCGGCAATGCTACCGATGTTTATGTTGCTCGTTCCACAAATGGTGGTGAAACTTTCACTAACTTTAAAGTTAGTCAAAGTTCATTCACACCTTCTGCATCAATATTCTTTGGTGACTATACAAACATTGCTGCTTTCAATAAAAAAGTTTATCCTATTTGGATGCGTTTGGATGGTTCGGCTCTTAGTGTTTGGACTGCAATCATTCACGACTCACTTGTCTTCGTTCCAGTTGAGCTTGAAAATTTTACTGTGCGAAACGAAAGCGATAAAATTATTCTGCAATGGCAAACAGCATCTGAATTGAACAATAAAGGTTTTGAGGTGGAAAGAAAATTTGGTAATTCAGATTTTGCTTCAGTTGGTTTTGTTGAAGGAAAAGGAACAACTACCGAAAAACAATTTTATAATTTTATTGATAAGCCCTCTGAGAATGGTTTGTATTCTTATCGTTTGAAACAAATAGATTTTAATGGAGTAAATCATTTCTCTGATGAAGTTGAAATTCAGTTTGTTTCTTCAATACAAGTTCATCTTGAACAGAATTATCCCAATCCAACAAACGCAAGAACAGTAATTCAATGGTCTATTCCGATAGATGCTCATGTAAAACTTAAGCTTTATGATGTGCTTGGAAGAGAAGTTCTGACATTAGTAGATGGTTTTCGTGAAGCAGGACTTTATGAAAATCAAATTGATTTTAATAAGACCGAATTACCAAGCGGAATTTATTTTTATGAACTAAGAATAGGTTCAGTGTCAGCTTTGAAAAAATTAATTTTAATCAAATGATTCTATGAGAGTAATGATAAAAAATCTTTTTGCATTTTTAATCTTAATAATTTTATTGATCAATTATTCATGTGACCACGGAATTTCTCCTTTACCAGAACAACCGGAAGTTTCAGGATTTGAAGGGACAATTTTTTTTGTTAGTCCTTGGCCCGATAGTATAAAAAGAACTCATCTTGTTATTTCCAAAAATCCTTTACTTGAACCATCTGATTTTGTGATTACAAATATCAAATTCATCAGTAATGAAATTCCCTTTGGAGTTCAGTCATATCACTTCAGTTCGCTTGATAGTGCAATTATTCCACCATCGCCTGGACCATTTGAGCCAGGTGAATATGCTTATGTTGCTGTTGCTCATCAAACAACAGATGAAATTTCACTTGCAAGAAAAGACTGGTTTGTATCTGGTGTTTATTATACAAACAATGACACAACGAAGCCGGGAGTTTTAGTAATTCAGGAAAATAAAATCACAAGAAATGTAAACATCAGAGTTGATTTTAATCATTTACCAACTCAACCACCAGGCGGATAAAATGATAATGAAAAAACTAATCTTAATTTTACTTCTACTTTTCATTAAATCAATTGATGCTCAGACATTCAGCATTTCCGGCAGAGTTACAGACCCTGAATTCAATCCTATTCCTGCAGTGAATGTTTACATTTTAAATTCAAACTTTGGCGATGCAACTGATGAGAAAGGATTTTATAATATAAAAAATCTTCCTTCCGGAGTTTATGAATTGGAAATTTCTGCAATCGGTTATGCAAAGAAACGACAGAAAGTAATTGTGGAAAACAGTTCAGTTAAAATCGATTTCATACTTATTCCTGAGGCAATTAAAACTGATGAAGTAATTGTTTCAGCAGGAAAGTATGAGCAAAAAAAATCTGAGCTGCCGGTAAGCACTGAAATTATATACGGAACGAAATTAATTGAAAGAAACTTTCGTAATCTCGAAATGGCAATGCGATTTATTCCCGGCGTTAATATGACCGAAGATCAGATAAGCATTCGCGGTTCAAGTGGTTACAGCAGAGGTGCTGGTGCAAGAGCTTTAGTAACAATTGACGGGCTACCATTTTATACTGGTGATACCGGCGAAATTGTTTGGGAAATGATCCCGACAACAGAAATTCAAAGAATAGAAATAATTAAAGGAGCGGCAAGCTCACTTTATGGTTCTTCCGCTATTGGCGGTGTTGTCAGCGCAATCACAAAAGATATTTCATCATTCCCAAGAACGATGTTTAATGCTTATTATGGATTTTATGACAAACCTTATCATAAAGAATGGGATTGGTCAGGTGAGCTGAGACCATTTAATGGAATTACCGTTTCGCATTCAAACTCTTTTAATAATTTCGGTTTTAATTTATCATTATCAAGACTTGAAGATTTAAGTTATCGTCGTGATGACTTTTCAAAAAAGTATATTGGCTTTTTGAAATTACAATACTCATTTGATACGAAATCTTCTTTAACATTCTTGACAAACTCATTTAATAAAAGAGCAGGCAATTTTCTTTATTGGAAAGATTCAAGAAATGCATTAATCAACTCAGACT
>JAIMAZ010000236.1 GCA_023511695.1 Ignavibacterium sp. | reverse complement strand
GCTTTAATTTGATGAACTCTCCTTCCCAAAACGTTTTTAGAATATTTATATTTTACTGAGGGGTCAAATTCAATAGTTTGATGGTCCATATCTTTTAAAGAATCCGATATGTGAAATCCAAACTGATCTTCTGAAAATTTACCAATAATTAAAATGTTCATAATTTTTATAATTCCCTTAATTCTTTTATAATGTTATTGTAGGAATAATTATTTATAATGTCAATCGAGTTTGCAGCAAATTGATTTCTTAACTCATTGTCAGTAACCAATATGTTTATTTTTTTACTAAGCTCTTCAATATTCTTAAGCTTAAAAGTAAATCCATTATTATTCTCTTTAACAAGGTCATTAACACAACCAACTATATCGGAAACAATTACAGGTAAACCAAAATTCATTGCTTCATTTACTACAAGTTCCCAGGTTTCGCCTGTACTGGAAGGAAGAACAAAAATATCCGATGCAGCAAAATATTTTACTATCTCACTCTGGTTTTTAAAGCCTGTAAGATAAACGTCATTTAACTTGTAATTACTGATATAATCTTCCATATCCTTTCTTAACTCACCATCGCCCAAAAATACCAAAGCAGTATTTTCATTATTAAGTAAATGATAAGCTTTTATTAGATCCATCGGTCGTTTTTTAGCAATATACTTACCTGAAGTAAGAATAATTTTTTTATTAACCGGATAACCGAGTTCTTTTCTTAATTCTGGCTTTTTGTCTTTGTATTTTTCATACTCATTCCTAAAGCGTTCGTTATCAACCGCATAAGGTGTAAAAATTAGTTTTTCTTTTTTTACTCCATAATATTCGTATAATTTTTTATTCTGACTGCCGATGTAAAAACAATAATCAAAAAGCTTGAACCAAAAATACCTGAAAAATAGCTTACGTAAGAATAAAATGAATTTTGATTTTAATAATTCCTGGTTTAATGGATTTTCGGATCGCAGGCATAATTTTAAACCTGATAATTTTCCTGCAGCGACTGCAAGAAAGTTAGTTGCAAACGCCCAGCCATGAATAACTAAATAAGAACCTTTTTCTTTCCTGAGTACTTTAAATATTTCAAAATTAATTAATCCAAAAAATCCTTTAAAGATTGACGGCTTCCAGGAATTATTTTTTAAGAATTTATAGTTATAACCTTCAAGCAGTGTAATATCCCATTTTACTTTTACGCCAAAACCTTTATCAATGTGTCCTTTAACATTTTCATCAGAGCAGTAAAGAACCAGCAGAGCAAAATCAGGTTGCTTTGCCATCTCTACAAATAATGGAGAAAAATATTGTATTGGATAACTTAAAAGAAAAATAATTTTTTTTATATTTTCTAATTTATTCATTTCCAATTACTACCAATCTTAATTTTTCTTTAAATTTATCAAAACCAAAATTTTCATATACTATATTAGAAATATTCGAGTTTGGTTTATTAAATTGTTCAATGATTGCTTGACCAATTTCATTCTTATTATCCGGGTCAATAAGTTTACCTAATTTTCCATTCATTAAAGCATCTACACTTCCATCCTGGTTGCCTGCAATAACCGGTACACCGCAGGCAGCGGCTTCAATAAATACAATACCAAATCCCTCTTTTTTAGAAGGCAAAACAAAAACATCAGCAAGAAGATAATGGTCTGTTAATTCTTCTTCTTTAATAAATCCAGTTAGAATAAAATACTTTTCAAGTCCTAAACTTTTTACTTTTTCCTTTATTCTTTTTTCTTCAATTACATGATACTTACCGCCGAGAATATATTTAACATTGGGCACTTCTTTTATCACAAATGGTAATGCATTCAACACCTGGTCATATCCTTTGTAACCTTCGTATTTGTTTATTCTCGTAATAGTTAGAATAATTTTAGTTTTTTTATCAATTTCATATCGTTTTAATAAGTAATCGGGTTTTTCAAATTTCTCAGGAATTCTAAAATAAGGATCAATAGTATTATGAGATACGATAATTTTATTTGCATTAATACAATTATTAGTAACGATTTTATTTTTTGTAAAATTACTTACAGACAAAATTTTTTCAGCCCATTTTAGAAGCAATTTTTTAAAGAATTTTTGTTTATCCCAAATCTCAATTCCGTGTCCTATTAGTATAATTTTAATTTTTGGATTTAATAATTTGAGCAATACAGCAACAGACGCAAGGTTAATATGTCCTATGAATACAAGCTCCATTTTTCTTGCTTCTGAGAGACAGCTAATAGCAAATTTTATTTTACTACCGGCAAATCCTACAAACTTATTATTAGAAATATATCGTTCGTCGGGCAGTTCATCGTGAGAGGATTTAACAAAAAGTTCAAATTTTTCTTCTAATGAAACATCATAAAGAGCTTTCATAAAAGCACGGTTAAATTTTTCTAGTCCACCGGTAAATTTAAATGCAGATAATATTAAAAAATGAACCTTCATATCAGATATATCTATTTAAAATAAACAACGCCCACAAACGAGACCAGTGAGTTTTATCAAGATTAAAGAAAAAAGGATAAAGATTAAAGTTAGAATTTAGATTCTTGATTGAGTCAGTCATTAAATCTTTCAATTGCCCGTTTCTAATCCAATCTTCAAAAGGAAAAGTGAAACCCATTTTAGGTCTGTGTACTATTTCATCAGGGATATCGCCAACAGCATCAACTAACATTTTCTTAGGAAAATTTTTATCGTAAGCACTATCAAGATAGGGAAGCACTGCCTCGTAAAGAAGATGATCCACAAAAGGCACTCTTAACTCAATTGAATGAGCCATACTAAAAACATCGCTGTCACGCAGTAATTGGTTTCTCATATAATAACAGCTCTCCATCATACTTACATATTGTAATTTTGAAAGAGATTGCTTCTCCCGACTCGTCGGGATCGCAAAGACATTCGATCTTTGAGAACTGATTTCTAAGTACTGAAGACTGTTTGACTTCCATCCCATAGATTGTAATTCATCATCTGTAAAAAGTCCTCTCATCAGTTTATACTCTGCGTCCGGCTCATTAGGATTTTTCATATAATGAATTGCTTTTGCAGGTAATTTATTTCTTAGCAGGGGAGCGGCAAATTTCATAAACATTTTAGCAAATGGTAAATTTTTTATCCGCCGATACTTGGGAATTAAATTAAAAGAAGGATAGCCACCGAAAAGTTCATCACCGCCCAAACCAGAGAGAACAACTTTAAGTCCTGCCTGTTTTGCAGCTTTTGAAACAAAGTAAGTGTTTATGCCATCAATAGTCGGCTGATCCATAACAGCCATTATATTTTCAAAATCATCAAGCAAATCTTTTTCATAAAAAGGGATTTCAACATGCTCGGTATTATATTTTTTTGCTGCAAGCCGTGAATACTTAGATTCATCAAATCTGCTGTCAGGAAAAACAATTGAAAGAGTTTTAATTTTTTCCTTACCGCACTGCCGCATTAAAGAAACAATTGCAGTCGAGTCAATTCCACCAGATAAAAACGCCCCAACCTCAACATCGGAAACCAAATGAGCTTTAATTGTATCGAGTAATGCCTCTCTTATTTTTTTCTTCGCTTCTTCGTTGTAGGGCAGATTACCAAGTCTTTCTTGCTTCGCCGATGGGCGGGTCGTTCCTCGCAATGACTGAGTCACATCATTCATCATTTCTGGCAAAGCCAACCCCTCGGGAGAAGGAACTGATTGGTTGTTGGATTGTGAAATATTTCCGTCTCTAAGATTTCTCGCTTCGCTCAAAACGACATTCTCTTCACTACGATTAATATCTTGTCCGTCATTCTCGCTTTTGACTGCCTTGTCAGCAGACATACGGGAATCCATTGTTTTACTTTCTTCGTTTGCCAACTGCCAACTGCCAACAGCCGACTTGCGGAAAAGATCGCTAAACTCCCAATACTTATCAATTGTACATTTTGAATTGTTAATTGTTATGTAGTGTCCTGGTATCAGCGAAGCAACTTCATTATAAATTGTCATTGGCGCCGGAACAGAACCCGTTCTTAAAAAAGCATCAAGAGCATCATTATTTATAGTAAGATTACCTTTATAATGTTTAATTGCTTTAAGTTCAGAAGAGAATATAAACTCTACCATGCCGGTAGACAGGCCTGCCTCGCCGTCAGATGGATTTGCATCGTATAAATAATAAAATGGTTTTATCCCAAATCGATCACGTGCAGCGAATAAAGTTTTTTCTTTATCATCCCAAATAGCAAAAGCAAACATTCCTCTTAAAAAATGTAAACAATCCTTACCATATTTAGAATAAAGATATAAAATAACCTCCGTATCACTCTTTGAATTTAACTTTTTTCTTTGATCTTTAATCTTTTGTCTTAATTCACCGAAGTTGTAAATCTCCCCATTATAAACTATCGTATATCTTCCATCCTCAGTAACCATAGGTTGATGCGCAGCAGGTGATAGGTCTATTATTGAAAGTCTGCGATGTGCAAGTGCAACATTCGGTTGTATGGATGCATTGGTGCTTGACAAATATAAGCCCGCATCATCAGGTCCGCGATGAGTAAGGAAATCCCTTGCAGCAAGCACTCTGCTTACATCTATCGGTTTTTTAATATTAATTACACCAAAAATTCCACACATATCTTTACATCAATTTAAATCGAACATTCTACATTCTAAATTCTGCATTCTACATTCTAAATTCTGCATTCTACATTCTTTCTTGTTGATCGACTCGGAATTGTTAAATAAGGGAAGGGAACTTGAGTATGGTCCCCACCATAAAAATTCATTACCATACCTTTAAAAATTTTGTTGGTAAATTTAAGAGATTGTAGTAAAAATCAAAAACTCTCTGTGTCCTTGTTGTGAAAAAATCTCAGCGATCACCGCGCCTTCTGGCATAGCCATCCCTATGGGAGCGTTAAAAAA
>JAIMAZ010000235.1 GCA_023511695.1 Ignavibacterium sp. | reverse complement strand
ATTTATTGGGGTCGTAGTTCAGTTGGTTAGAACGCCTGCCTGTCACGCAGGAGGTCGCGAGTTCGAGTCTCGTCGGCCCCGCAAAAGATAAAAGCTCAGAAAACAATCTGAGCTTTTTTATTTATGGAAAGATGGTATACATACATATTATACTCAACAAAAATAAATAAGTATTATGTTGGAGTGACCGAAGACCTGAATTGGCGTCTAGAAAGGCACAATATGGGATGGGGAAAGTACACAAAATCAGGGATACCTTGGGAAATAGTTTACTATGAAACATATAATACAAAATCCGAAGCACTGAAAAGAGAGCGAGAAATAAAAAACAAGAAGAGCAGGAAATACATAGAGACATTAATACAAAACGCAGGAGGTCGTCCCGAATAAAATTCGGGAAGTCTCGCCTGTCCCTCAAGTTGGGATCGGCCCCGCAAAAGATAAAAGCTCAGAAAACATTCTGAGCTTTTTTAGTTTATGTAACAGCGGTCAATTTATTTTAGCTTTATAAAAATTTTTTAACTTGATTGAAATTGCTGAATAAACTAAATTGACAATGTAATTAATAGAGTCTATCTGATTTTTCAGAAGGCTACTTAATTTTTTTATTTAATAAAATAATCGGACTTGATCAATGCGACAGGTACCAAATCCCGATTCAAAGTTTTCCTATCTTATCATCGGTAACGGTAATCTTTCTAAACATTTCCAAAGATATTTCTCCTTAAAGCAAATCTCATTTCAATTGTATACAAGTAGTTCAGATGTTCCATTTAATGAAGTTGTTAAATCAGCAGACAAAATTCTGGTTCTGCTCAATGACGACAACCTTGAAAAATTTATTATAGAAACAAAACCACAAATTTCTGGAAATCAAATTATTATTCATTGCAGTGGAATGTTATCAACACCTTTTGCGGAAAGCGCTCATCCTTTAATGACTTTTTCAGAACAGCTTTATGATTTATCTACCTATGAAAAAATTCCTTTTATAACTGAAAGAAACAGAAAAACTTTTCCTGAATTATTTCCTGAACTAATTAATCCTTATTATGAAATTAATCCTGATGATAAAGAGCTATATCACGCTTATTGTGTAATGAGCGGAAACTTTACAACAATATTGTGGAATGAATTATTTAATTTTTTAGAAAGCCGAAATATTCCCAGATCTGCTGCATTCGAATTTCTTAAAAGGACATCAGATAACCTTATTAACTTGAAAGAACCTTTAACTGGACCTCTAAAAAGAAATGATAGAAATGTAATTCAAAAACACTTGAAAATTCTTTCTGATAAACCAATGGGCAATGTATATAAAGCTATGGTTGATGCTTACTCAATTCTTAAAAAGGAGAAGGAAATTGAAATCGATAAATGAATTTCAAAACAAAAAGAAAAATAATGACCCGATAACGATGGTTACTTGCTATGATTATTGGTCTGCAAAAATTATCTATGAGACCGAAATTGATGCTGTGCTGGTTGGAGATAGTGCTGCTATGGTAATGCACGGTTTTGAATCAACTATTAACGCTGAAGTTGAAATGATGCTCTATCATATAAAAGCAGTAAAGAAAGGATTAGAAGATAAATTACTTATTGCAGATTTTCCTTTTCTTGCACACAGAAAAGGAAAAAGGTTCTCTATTGAAGTTGCAGATAAATACTTAAAAAGTGGTGCTAACGCAGTGAAAATAGAAGGTGCTGGTTCAACTATCGATATTATTAAAGAACTTATTGATAGTGGTATACCTGTAATGGGACATTTAGGATTAACGCCTCAATCTATAAATGCTTTAGGTGGTTATATAGTTCAAGGAAAAAAGTCAGTTGATGCTGCAAAAATTTTAAGCGATGCGCTTGAATTAGAAACTGCTGGTTGCTTTGCTGTTGTTTTGGAGTTAATACCAGCCGATTTGGCAAAAAAAATAACTGAGCAATTAAAAATTCCAACAATCGGAATTGGTGCAGGAAGATTTACATCCGGACAGATTTTAGTATTACACGATTTACTCGGACTTACAAAAGATTTTAATCCAAAATTTGTTAGGAAATATTTAAATGGGTTCGAATTAATTAAACAAGCTCTTAATAATTTTAATCAAGATGTAAAATCAAATTTATTCCCAGATGATGAGGAAAGTTTTTAATGACAAGAGTGATTAAAAAATCTAAAGATTTTATAAAACTTCGTAATGGAAAATTATTTTCCGACAAATCTGTTGGATTCATTCCAACAATGGGAGCTTTGCACCAGGGACATATTGCTCTCATTAAAAAATCTCTGAAGCAAAATGATATTACTGTTGTATCTATTTATGTAAATCCTACTCAGTTTAATAATCCTGATGACTTTAAAAAATATCCTGATACTTTTAATCAAGATTTACAAATTCTAAAAAAGCTTAAAGTTGATTATCTGCTCCATCCTAATTATTCTGAAATATATCCGGATAACTACAATTACAGAATCATTGAAACAGATTTCAGTAAAAAATTATGCGGGAAATTTCGCCCTGGTCATTTTGAAGGTGTGCTTACTGTTGTTATGAAATTATTAAATATCGTAAAACCGAGCAGAGCATATTTTGGCGAGAAGGACTATCAACAACTTCAACTTGTAAGAGGTATGGCAAAAGCATTCTTTCTTGATACTAAAATAATTTCTCATCCAACTATTAGAACAAAAGAAGGACTCGCTCTAAGTTCAAGAAATTTAAGACTGAATAAAGAACAGTTAAAAGTTGCTCCGGAATTTAATCGTCTGTTAAAATCAAGATTACCAATCAATGAAATCAAATCGCAATTGAAAAAATTGGGATTCAAAGTCGAGTACATTGAAAAAATTAATAACAGAATTTTTGGTGCAGTTTATTTAGGAAATATAAGGTTAATAGATAATGTCAAAATATAAAATTCTATTTAAGATAACAGGATCAATTGCAGCCTATAAAGCAGCATATTTAATATCAAAATTAGTTCAAAATAATTTTGAGGTTCAGACTGTAGTCTCAGAATCTGCACTTCATTTCATTGGTAAGGCTACACTGGAAGGATTATCCGGGAAAGCAGTTTTAAGTGATACTTATGAAAATGGTAAGATGATGAATCATATTAATCTTGTAAAATGGGCTGACTTGGTTATTCTTTGTCCTGCAAGTGCTAATACCATTAATAAATTAGCCAATGGAATTGCTGATAATCTTATCACTTCATTGTTTCTAGCACACGACTGGAATAAGCCATATCTCATTGCACCCGCAATGAATAGCAATATGTATCATCATCCAATTACAAAAAAATCTTTAGGCGTATTAGAAAACCTTGGAGTTAAGATTTTACCAACTGATTCAGGTTATCTTGCCTGTGGTGATGTTGGTGAAGGGAAATTATTAGAACCAGATAAGATTTATAATTTTATACTAAAGTCATTATTGAATAATGAATCCCCAAAAGGAAAAATTCTGATAACTGCTGGTGCCACTAAAGAATATATTGATGGAGTAAGGTATATATCAAACATCAGCACGGGAAAAACAGCTTCTGCTATTGCGAAAATCTTATGTGAACATAACTATGATGTAAGTTTTTTACACAGTATTGATTCGGCAGTTCCGGATTGTAATTTCACAGAATACATTTATGATGATTTTGAAAGTCTGAAAAAACAACTTTACTCATTGATTGAAAATAACAAATATGATTTTATTATTCATTCCGCTGCAGTAAGTGATTATACAATTGATAAAATTGAAACGGAAGGATCATCATCTATTGCAGATAAAAACGCTAAGATTAATTCTGAATTGAATTCGCTGACACTAAAACTTAAACCGACTGAAAAACTCTTAAATCAGATTAAGAAAAAATCTTTAAACAAAAAAATTGGATTAGTAGCATTCAAATTTGTGGAACAGATTGATTCACAAAATCCTTTTATTCAAGTAGAAAAATTATTCTATAGTTCTCAGGCAGATTTAGTTGTTCTTAACTCATTGACAGACAGGAAAACTGATAATACTCAGAGAAACTTTTATTTATTTGATAAAGATAAAATGATAGCGAAAAATGAGTCATCTGAAAAATTAGCATTAACACTAAATGAATGTTTTCAAGAAAGGATTAAAAATGTTACTGTGTCTTGATATTGGAAATAGCCAAATTCACGGCGGGGTTTTCAAAGGTGAGGAAATTAAATTTCAATTTCGTAAATCATCAAGATGCAATATTTCCTCTGATGAAATGGGAGTATTTTTAAGAACTGTTTTGAGAGAGAATAATATTGATCACAAAGAAATTTCAGCTATAGCATTATGCTCGGTAGTTCCTGATATAAATTATTCAATCAGAAATGGCTGTATTAAATATTTTGGGATTGATCCATTTATACTTCAGGCAGGAGTTAAGACTGGCTTAAAGATTAAATATCAGAATCCGGCAGAAGTGGGTGCAGACAGAATTGCGAATGCGATAGCAGCTACTACATTGTATCCAAATAATAATATTATTGTTATAGATTTTGGTACTGCGACTACTTTTGATGTTATTACAAAAAATAAAGAATACTTGGGTGGGGCAATTTTGCCGGGACTAAAAATTTCTATGGAAGCTTTAGAAAGTAAAACTGCAAAACTGCCTTCAGTTGAAATTGAAGAACCTTTGAAAGCTATAGGAAGAAATACCCGTGAAAGTATTCAGTCGGGTTTATATTTTTCACAGGTTGGAGCGGTTAAAGAATTGATTGATAGAATATCTCATGAAGAATTTTCAGGTAAGAAACCCTTTATTGTTGGTACTGGTGGTTTTGTTAATTTATTCATAAAAGAAAAACTTTTTGATATTATTGATACAGAACTGGTTTTAAAAGGAATTTACTTTGCTTTCAAATTAAATTTAAATAGG
>JAIMAZ010000234.1 GCA_023511695.1 Ignavibacterium sp. | reverse complement strand
GGTGAAGATATTGCCGCTCAATTTCTTTCGCAGAAAGGCTTTAAAATAGTTGAACGAAATTATTTTCACGGTCATGGAGAAATTGACATTATCGCGATCGATCCAAGAGATAATTATCTGGTTTTTGTTGAAGTAAAAACACGTTACTCATTGGAGTACGGTGATCCGGCTTATGCAATAAATAGAAAGAAAATGGGACAGATAAAGAAAATTGCTGAACTATATCTTGCCGATAAAAATATTCAGCAATGCGATTGCAGATTTGATGTAGTTACGGTGCTTTTGTCAGACCCAAGTAATCCTCAGATTGAGCATTATGAAAATGCTTTCTTCTAGTGTGATTAGCATAACTTTTATCAGGCTTCAAAATTCCTTATTTTCAGTTATAACAATTCAAAAAATCTTATAAATAAAACTGAAAGCAGTGAACAAAAAGACTTCGACATCAGCTTACCTTAATTCGATTGAAAATCGTCTGAACGAATTTTTTACAATGATTGCCGGCTTGTGGATTTTCTCAGTTCAGTTTTTCAGATATGTTTTTGTACCACCTTATGAAGTTTATGAAATAAGAAAACATATGAATGAACTGGGAATCAAAACTTTACCGATTGTTAGTGTTACAGGATTTATAATCGGATTGGTGCTTGCAATGCAGACACAACCAGTTCTTGCCAGATTCGGAGCTGAAGCTTATTTGCCAGGTTCAGTTGGAATTTCAATCGTACGCGAATTAGGTCCTGTAATTACAGCTTTAATTTTTGCTGGAAGAGTAAGCAGCGGAATTGGTGCCGAGCTTGGCTCAATGCGTGTTACCGAACAGATTGATGCAATGGAAGTTTCTGCTGTAGATCCGTTTAAGTATTTAGTTGTAACAAGAATTTTTGCCTGCACATTTATTCTTCCTATCTTAACAGTTTATGTAATCTTTATTGCACTTACTGGTGCTTACATTGCAGTTGTTTTAGTTCAGAATATGACAATTGAATATTACACAAATGCTGTTCTCTATTCCGTAGAATTTGGCGATGCAATTCCCGGCGTTGCTAAAACATTTGTGTTCGGATATATAGTTGGTTTGGTTGGCTCTTATAAAGGTTATACTGCCACAAATGGAACAGAAGGCGTTGGAAGAGCTTCAACTACTGCTGTTGTTGTTTCATCTTTAATGATTTTAATTTTCGATATGATTCTTGTCAAAATAACATTGTGGCTTTGGCCAACATTCTGATATGGTTGAAATTATTAATCTTAAAAAAGCATTTAATAGTTACATTGTTCTTGATGATGTTTCTCTTTCTGTTGAAAAGGGAGAAAATCTTGTTGTGTTTGGAAGAAGTGGAACAGGTAAAAGTGTTCTTCTGAAATGTATGGTTCGATTGATGGAACCAGATTCAGGAAAAATTATTATTGATGGCAAAGATGTTCTTTCACTTAATATCAAAGAGTTAAATGAACTAAGGAAGCAAATCGGATTTCTTTTTCAGAGCGCTGCTTTGTATGATTCGATGAGTGTAAGGCAGAATCTTGAATTTCCATTAATCCGTCATTTTAATTTCACTCCCGAAGAAAGAGAACAAAAAGTTATATCTGTGCTTGAGAAAGTTTCTCTTGTTGAAGCGATAGATAAAATGCCGTCAGAACTTTCAGGTGGAATGAAAAAAAGAATAGGACTTGCACGCTCAATAATTACTGAACCGAAACTTATGCTTTATGATGAACCTACAACCGGACTTGATCCGATAACATCAAAGGAAATCAGTTATCTTATTCTTGAACTTCAGAAGTCATTGAATATGACTTCTGTTGTAGTTACTCACGATTTACTTTGTGCTGAGATAATTGCAGATAGAGCAATCGTATTGAATGAAGGAAAAGTTCAATATCAGGGAAGTATTCCTGAACTTACTTCTTCAAATGATCCATTTCTTAAAAACTTTTTCAGCCATGAATTCATAAAAGAAAACAATCAGGTGAACTAATGTTTAAAGATTTAACAGGTGCTAAACTTGGCATTTTTATTTTCATCGGAAGCGTTCTTCTTGTTGTTGGTATTTTTATGCTTGGTAACAAAGATCAGCTTTTTGTTTCTACCTTTACAATTCGGGCTTATTTCCAGAACACAGAAGGATTGAGGAATGGTGCTTCCGTCAGGTTTGGCGGAATTGATGTAGGAGCAGTTAAAGAAATAAAAATTATTCCTGATACTTCAGGCAGAGTTGAAGTAAGTATGAGAATAAAAGAAGAAGTGAGAAGATTTATTAAAAAAGATTCTCGCGCAAGTATTGAAACTGAAGGTTTGGTTGGGAATAAAGTTGTAATAATTACTATGGGCTCTGATAATGCTGAACCAATTTCAGACAACGGAATAATTTTATCGAAAGAACCTTTAAGCTTTGCAGATGTAATTGAGGAAACACAGGGAATTCTTGCTTACACAAAAGAGATGACAAAAAATCTTGCGGATATTGTTGGCAAGGTAAATAAAGGTGAAGGAACTATTGGAAAAATTCTTTATGATGAAGAACTTTATAATGCTGCAACAAACATTACAAAATCCGCCGATAAAAATTTAACAGCAATAACTGAAGATATGAGAAAAGTTATTGCTTTATTTGATGATCTTGGCAAAGGTGTTGAAACGATTGTAAAAAACACAAATAATGTAGTAGCAGGCATCGACACACTTCTGCAGGGCGTTTCTGAAGGTAAAGGTGTTCTGGGTTCTTTACTAACTGATCAGGGAACAGAAGGCAAAAGCATAAATAAAATTCTTGATAATCTTGTTCAGATAAGTGAAGATACAAAAACAAGCGCTTCACGACTTGCAGAAAATATGGAAGCATTAAAACACAATTGGCTGTTCAAAAGTTATTTTGAGGATCGAGGTTATTGGGATAAGCAGGAATTTGAAAAACAAATTGATTCAAAGTTGATTGAACTAAATGAGAAAATTCAACTTCTGGATAAAAAAATCCTGGAATTGAAAGCTCTGGAAAATCAATAATTTCCTCATCATATCCTTTTAAGCGAAAAAATTTTTCTCACCTCACTTCAGGAATATTTCGTAAATTTAGAACCTGATAAAGTTGTAATTATATGTCAATCAAAGAAAAGAAAATAATTATAAAAGGTGCCCGCGAGCATAATCTCAAAAATTTAAGTTTTGAAATTCCTCGTAATAAACTTGTTGTGTTTACCGGAGTTAGTGGAAGCGGTAAATCATCTCTTGTCTTCGATACAATTTATGCAGAAGGTCAGAGAAGATATGTAGAAAGCTTATCATCTTATGCCCGTCAGTTTCTCGAACGAATGAACAAGCCTGATGTTGATTTTATCCAAGGAATTTCACCTGCAGTTGCAATTGAACAAAAAACCGGTGCAAGAAATTCCCGTTCTACTGTTGGTACTACAACTGAAATTTATGATTACCTTCGTTTACTCTTTGCGCGAATCGGTAAAACTATGTGCTTTCTTTGCGGAAATGAAGTAAAGAAAGCCACAACAAACACTGTAATCGAATGGCTGCAAAATCAACTAGATGGTTCAAGATTTTACCTAGCTTTTCCTTTGCACGATCACGAAGGTCATTCTGTTAAAGAAGAAATTGAACTTATCAAGAGAAGAGGATTCTTCAGAATCTTTGCAAACAACGAGTATCACGATTTGAATGAAGAAAATTTTCTGCCTAAGAAAAAAGAAAATGTATTTATAGTAGTTGAGCGTTTCAAAATTGATAAAGATAATCTTAGTGATAAATTAGCTGATTCGATTGAAGTAACATTCAAAGAAGGTGAAAGCCGACTCGCTTTGATAAATGCTGATACAAAGGAGCTTAAAGAGTTCAACAAATTTTATGAATGCTGCGGAATAAAATACGAAGAACCTGAACCAAGATTCTTTTCTTTTAATAATCCGTTTGGTGCTTGTCCGGTTTGTCAGGGATTCAGCAAAGTGATGGGAATTGATATGAATCTTGTAGTTCCCAATCCTAATCTTAGTATAATGGAAGGCGCAATTGCACCATTCAAATCACCAAAGTACAGCACACATCAGCGGGATTTGATTCGCAATGCAAAGGATTATGGAATTCCATTGAATGTTCCATTTAAGAATTTAACTGAAGAGCAAGTTCGTCTTATTCGAAAGGGTTTCGGAAGTTATGTTGGAATCGATGAATTCTTTGAAGAGTTAGAACGATACACCTATAAAATGCACATAAGAGTTTTCCTTAGCAGATATCGTGGTTATACTACCTGTCACGCCTGCAAAGGTGCCAGACTGAGAAGAGAAGCTCTACAGGTTAAAGTTGGTGGTAAATCGATACACGAAATTGTTCAGATGCCAATTGAACAATCACTAAAATTTTTTGAACAACTTGAACTTTCAGAATACGATTATCTTGTTGCAGAAAGAATCCTTCAGGAAATAATAAAGCGATTGACTTTTCTGAATAATGTTGGAATTGGTTATCTGACTTTAGACAGAATTAGCAATACTCTTTCAGGTGGTGAAACACAGAGAATTAATCTTGCAACTTCTCTTGGTTCTGCTTTAGTGGGAACTCTTTATGTTCTCGATGAACCAAGCATTGGTTTGCATCCGCGAGATAATTCCAGACTTATCAACATATTGAAAAATCTTCGTGATATAGGAAATACTGTATTGGTTGTTGAACACGATGCTGAAATGATGCGCGAAGCTGATTTGATTTTTGATCTTGGTCCTGAAGCCGGAGTTAAAGGCGGAGAAATTGTTGCATCAGGAACTTATCAGGATATTCTGAAGAACGATAAATCACTTACAGGAAAATATCTTTCAGGAAAACTTTCCATCCCTTTACCTGAAGCAAGAAATACTTCTTTGACAAAAAGTATAAAGATTTTCGGAGCCAGAGAAAACAATCTGAAAAATATTAATGTTGAAATTCCTCTAAACAAATTTGTTGTTATCACTGGAGTAAGCGGCTCAGGCAAAAGTAC
>JAIMAZ010000233.1 GCA_023511695.1 Ignavibacterium sp. | reverse complement strand
ATTTATTGTGTATTTGATGAATACTTCGAAGTATTTCACGGTAAAGAAATTTCTTACAATAATATACTTGATTTAGTTGCCGGGGTTGAATTGTGCGAAGAACTTGGAGACAATGCCTGCACAATAATAAAGCATAACAATGCTGCAGGAGCTGCTATTGGTACATTTCCACTTGATGCATATCTCAAAGCATTAAAATGCGATCCTGTTTCAGCCTTTGGTGGAATTGTAACTTTTAATGATGAAGTTGATCTGAAAACCGCTGAAAAGCTTAATGAAATTTTTCTTGAAATTATTTGTGCTCCTTCTTTTAGTGAAGATGCAATTCAAATTCTCAAAAAGAAAAAAGACAGACGACTTGTTCGCAAATTGAAATCTATTACTGAACCCGGAATATCAGTCCGAACAATTCCCGGAGGATTGCTTGTTCAGGATAAAGATTTAATTACACTTGATTCTGATAACTTAAAAGTTGTTACTGAAAGAAAACCAACTGAAAAAGAACTTGAAGATTTGACTTTTGCATGGATTGTTGCTAAACATACAAAGTCAAATGCAATTGTTTTTGCAAAAGATAAAACTACGCTTGGAGTTGGTGCCGGACAGATGTCCAGACTTGATTCAGCAAAGATTGCATTTATGAAAGCCAAAGAACACGGACTCGATTTAACTAATTCAGTTGCCGCTTCTGATGCTTTCTTTCCATTTGCAGATGGACTATTAGAAATAATAAAATGCGGAGCAACTGCAGTGATTCAACCTGGTGGTTCAGTAAGAGATCAGGAGGTAATTGATGCTGCAAATCAAAATAATATTACAATGATATTCACAGGTATCAGACATTTTAAACACTAAGAGGAATTATGGGAATCTTTGACTTTTTCTCAAATGACATTGCAATAGATTTAGGAACAGCCAACACTCTTATTTATGTAAAGGGTAAAGGAATAGTTCTTAACGAACCTTCAATTGTTGCATTTGATAAAAATACAAAACGAATAATAGCACTTGGAAATAAAGCCAAGGAAATGCAGGGAAGAGAACACAAAGAAATTAAAGTAACCAGACCAATGCGTGATGGTGTGATTGCTGATTTTGAAATTGCAGAGGGAATGATACGAGCATTTATTAAAAAAGTTCGAGGCACCGGTGCAATGGCAAGCCGAAGAGTAGTAGTTGCAGTTCCAAGCGGAGTAACAGAAGTTGAAAAAAGAGCTGTAAGAGATAGTGCAGAACACGCAGGCGCAAAAGAAGTTCATCTTATTGCTGAACCAATGGCTGCAGCAATAGGAATTGGAATTGATGTAGAAGCTCCTGTTGGAAATATGATAATTGACATTGGCGGTGGAACAACAGAGATTGCTGTAATTGCATTATCAGGTATTGTAAATGAAGAATCAATCCGCATTGCAGGCGATGAAATGAATTATGCAATAATGCAGTTCTTCAAAAAAAATCACAACATTCTTATCGGTGAAAGAACTGCCGAAGCAATTAAATGCGAAGTTGGTTCTGCAGTGCCCTTAAAGGAAGAAATTACTATTCAGGTTAAAGGCAGAGATTTAGTTGGTGGTGTTCCGAAGACCACTGAGGTCAGCTCGGTTGAGATTAGAGAAGCATTAAATGAAGCCGTTACTCAGATTGTCGATGCAGTAAGACAAACATTGGAAAGAACTCCTCCTGAATTATCTGCAGACATTCTTGATCGAGGTGTAATGTTAACCGGCGGTGGAGCATTACTTAAAGGTCTTGATGAAAGAATAAGAATGGAAACTAATCTTCCGGTTCATGTTGCCGAAGATCCATTAACTGCAGTTGCAAGAGGTGCTGGTAAAGTTATAGAAAATATGAATCAATATTCGAAAGTTCTTATTCGTAACAGAAGATATTAATGTTAAGATTTCTAAACTCGTTTTGGTTTAACTTCAAAGAATATATCATTCTTTCGGTCCTCGTTATTTTTAGTTTATTTATAATATCGCAAAATCACTCTCCGGCAGTTCAGAAAGTAAGAGCAATTGCTTTCGGAACATTTGCATCTGTAACATCAGTCGTTAGTGATATATTCAATATAAAAAGTTTGAAGAAAGAAAATGAACAGCTAAGGGAAACTAATGCAAAACTTATGCTCCAATTGAGCAAATTAAGAGAAGCCGCAATAGTAAATGATGAATTAAAGGAAATGCTTTCATTAAAAGATACATCAGGTTTTCCTTTAATAAGTGCGAGCGTAGTTTCCAAATCTTTTTCAAGAGTACAGGGAACAATTACTCTTAATGTTGGAAGCTCAGATTCTGTTAAAGTAGGAATGCCCGTAATTACTGATAAAGGATTAGTTGGAATCATTTATTCTGTTTCTTCCAATTATTCAATTGCCAGAACACTTCAGAATGTTGATTTAAAGATTACAGTTAAAGATGAAAGAACACGGGAGAATGGTCTGATGAAATGGAACGGCGAAAAACTTGTTATCATAAATGTTCCGAAAACTTATCAGATCAAAAAAGGCGATAGGATTGTTACATCTGAATTAAGTTCGTTGGTACCTTTTCCAATTCCGGTTGGTGTTGCTGCCGAAAACAGCAATGTTGAAACAGGAATATTCAATGAAATTCAGGTTATTCCTTTCGTAGATTTTGCAAAGGTAGAAAATGTTTTTGTTCTGAAGACCGTTGCAAGTAAAGAAATTGATGAACTCGAATTAAATTTTCTTAAAAAATTTCAATGAAAACCAGTTATCTCTTTTCAATTTTATTATTCATTCCAGTCCTTATTATTCAAACGACTATTGTTCCACTGATTTCTATTGCTCAGGTAATTCCTGATTTAATTTTAATTTTGTTAGTTTACTATTCAATCACTGAAGGGCAGATTTACGGGACAGTGTTGGGATTCGTTTATGGATTTGCCTTCGATCTTGTTACAGGTAGTTTACTTGGAAGTACAATGATAGCTAAAACTGTGGCTGGGTTTGTTGCAGGATACTTTTCATCTGAAAATAAAATTGATATTTATCTGATGTTCTTTAATTTCGGAATGATCGTCTTTTTAGCTGCATTGGTTGATCAGATAATTTTTTCATTCTTCTCTGCATTTGATATATCATCGAACATTTTTCTTATTTTCTTTCAGAATGCTTTTCTACCAGCTTTTTATACTGCTTTATTAAGTATGATTATCATAATTTTCGCACCGAAGAAAAGGATTTTATGAGCGCAGTTGATTTTGCATCGGTAAACAGAAAATCAATTTTATACGGAATTATAGTTCTGGTTTTTGCTATTTTCTCTGTACGGTTATTTCAAATGCAGGTAATTAATCATGAAATTTATGACGAAAAATCTGCAGGCAATAGTATAAAACCAATTGAACAAATTCCTCTTCGTGGAGTTTTCTATGACAGAAATATGAATGTCTTAGTTGATAACATTCCTGCATATACGCTTCGCATCACTCCTGCTTATTACGATACGAGTTTAAACAAAGTACTTGATAAAGTTCTTGGAGTAAACCCCGGGTTTGTCCAATCTATTCTTAAAAGAAATCAGATTTATTCAAAGTATATCCCAATCAGAATCAGAAGAGGAATTGATTTCAGTATTGTATCTTGGCTTGAAGAAAACTCAGAGTTTCTGCCGGGAGTTGATTATATAGTTGAAATGCAAAGAGGTTATCCTTATGGTGTGATGGGTTCTCATCTTTTTGGATACACAAAGGAAGTTTCAGCTCAGCAATTGGAAAAGGAAAAAGATTATTATAAACCTGGTGACTATGTTGGACATAACGGAATTGAAAAACAGTATGAAAAAGATTTACGAGGTGAAAAAGGTTTTCATTATGTGCTTGTTGATTCAAGAAGAAGAGAAATTGGCAGATACAAAGATGGACAGAAAGATAAAGAATCAATAAAAGGTCGTGATTTAATTTTATCAATTGATGGAGATGTTCAGAAAGTTGCAGAAGAAGAAATGAGAGGTAAAAAAGGTGCTGTTGTTGCGATTGAACCTTCAACCGGAGAAATTCTTGCTTTAGTCAGTTCGCCTGAATACGATTTGAATCAGTTCTCTTATATCACATCAAAAGATTTTCTTGAAGAGCTTTATTCTGATCCGGATAAACCTCTGTTTAACCGAGCCACAATGTCTCTTAAACCACCTGGTTCTACATTCAAAATACTCGCAGCAATTGCAGCTTTAGACTTGGGTGTTATAACACCAAGTACAACAATTTATTGTGGCGGTGGATTTACATTTGGTAGGTTCTTTAAATGTCACGGTTCTCACGGCTCGACTAATGTTATTCACGCCATTGAAAAGTCGTGCAATACTTTTTTCTATAATCTTATTTATAAAATCGGATTAGATAAATGGAAAGAGTATTCGACAAAATTCGGTTTCAACCAAAAAACCGGAATTGATATTGGTGAAGAAGCTGCCGGATTTATTCCTGATGAAGCATACTACAAAAAATTGTACGGTGAAAACTGGCCAAAAAGTATTATGGCAAGTCTTGGTATCGGACAGGGTGAAGTTAGTGTTACTCCACTGCAGTTAGCCAAATATGTGGCTCTGATTGCAAATGATGGCAAAACATTTAAACCGCATATTGTTAAAGGATATCTTGATAATAAAAGTGGAGAAATTATTCCTTATCAATTTGAAAAAATTGATTTGAATATTCGAAAAGAAGTTTTCGATATAGTAAAAGAAGGAATGTATCTGGTAGTTCAGGGTTCTGGCACTGCAACTCATTTAAGAAATCCTGATTATCATATTTCCGGTAAAACGGGAACGGCACAGAATCCTCACGGAAAAGATCACGCATTATTTATTGGTTATGCTCCTTCAGAAAATCCTAAAATTGCTGTTGTTGTTGTAGTTGAAAATGTTGGATTTGGATAGGTATCTGCTTGAAACGGAAAAGGAGATTAAAGAATTGAAGAAAGGAGAAGGAAAGGAACAAAAAGGCGGTGAAGAGGGCAGAAGCGAAATCAC
>JAIMAZ010000232.1 GCA_023511695.1 Ignavibacterium sp. | reverse complement strand
GACTTGAGCATATTTAAATTTATCGAAGTTGATGGAAACAATGTTCAAAACACTGCGGGAAAAGGTCTAATTGGAATTGATGCCAGTTCAACAGGCACAACAGATATTTTCAGTTCCAACAATACAATTGCTACGCCGTTCTTTGTTGCGGGTTGGGCAAGTGCAACAGTCCCAGCTAGTTTTATAGTCGGATATAGAACAACAATAACCCCGGCACCAGTATTACCACTAGCAACTTGTTATTGGCTACCATTGGTGTGATACAACGACCTGACAAAGCATTTTGTCTTGACATGGGAATCCGTTTTTTGATCCTAGGGTAAAAGATCAGGATAAAATACTTCTCCGAAAACTTTTCAATAAATTCCTTACAAGCATGATTGAGCGTGACGCTTCAGATATTGAAGTCGGAGGTCACGGCAACTGCGGCTACATCTGGATGCGTATATATGGTAATAAAGAAAGAGCTAAAGATCTTCCTCAATTTTCAGATGATGAAGCTGCTACAATCATAATAAATCTTCTTAATTCAAATCAGAGAAAACACCTTTGGGAAAATAAAAACCTCGACTTCAGCTATACATTTCTTTACGAAAGAAGAAATGTAAATGTAAGATTCAGAGCTGATGCATATTTTGATCTCGATACTCTCACTTTAAATATGAGAGCAATAAATCAAAGCATCAGACCTCTGGCAAGTCTTGAGTTTCATCCTAATGTTGTTAGAACAATGAGCCATGGTTATATAAAGTTCGGTTTATCATTGATTACAGGTATAACTGGTTCAGGTAAATCAACAACTCTTGATTCAATTGTAGATCACCACAACAAATTTGATCCTTGCCATATAATTATTATTGCTGCACCGATTGAATATGTTCATACATCAAATGTTTCACTAATAAAACATCGTGAAGTTGGAAGAGATGTTGCAACATTTAAAGATGGAATTGTTCAGGCATTAAGACAAGACCCCGATATAATTATAGTTGGTGAAATGAGAGATCCTGATACAATTATGGCTGCACTTGAAGTAACAGATACAGGTCATAAAGTATTTTCAACATTACACACCTCATCAGCTGTTGAGTCTATAGACAGAATTATAGCTGAAGTTCATCCAACTGAACAGGAACGCGTAAGAAACAGATTAGCTGATGTTCTTATTTCAATTGTATCTCAGAAACTTGTTCCAAGCCTTGACGGAAAGCGTGTACTTGCCAAAGAAGTATTGATTGTTACCCCAAGTGTTAAAGCCGCAATAAAGAATAACAACACGAGTGAAATTTATATGATGATGAATCAGGGTGGTGCTCAGGGAATGATCACTATGGAACAAGATTTAAAGAGATTATATTTGGAGAAGAAAATTTCATTAGAAACAGCAATCACATACGCAAATAACAAAACAAGAATTTATCAAATATTAGCAGCATAAAAAATGAAGACAATCGCCTGCATATATTGCGAAGGCAATGATACAAAACTTGCAGTCGTTACTAAAGAGAAAGGCAGCACTAAACTCAAAGTACTTAGTACTGCTGCAGTTGATGTTGTTGCTCCGAAAGTCGGAACAGAAGCATCAACACCCTTTAGTCTCGATACTGAAGGACTTCAGCTTGAAGGGATTGATACTGGTCAGGATGCTGGTGGACTAATTGGACAAGCCGATTCACCAAGCATTATTGCAATGGCTCAGGCATTCAAGAATATCAATCCTGCAAAAGTTGAATTCATCCCGGCATTAACAGAGCCTGCCATTTTCTACCACACTTATGAGGGAAGAAAAGACCTTAAACCTCAGAAGATTATTGAATCTTTAATAAATGAAATAAGAGATTCAAAAAATATTAATGTAGAAAAAGGCAGCATTGATTATACAGAACTGTCAGATGGTGGATTACTCGCCGCTTTTGTTGACGGACAGGTTGCTTGTGTTAGTTTGATTAATGGAATTGCAAATCATTTCGGAAAGAAATTCTTCAAAGTTCCAACAATCAAAAGTGCTGATGTTGCACTTGCATACTATGTTGCGAAACGAAAAAAATTCTTTCCTGATGATCAAAGCCTTATTGTTTATATTGGGAAAGAATACAGCAAACTTATTTTCCTTCATGGAAGAAAATTAAAACACATCGGAACTACACTTGATATCGGAACGCTTAATCTTCATACTTATGATGTTTACTTCTCCAAGATTCTTCTTGAGATGGAAACCGGAGGAGTTTCATCACTTGATAATATTATTGTGTGCGGTGAAGATGATTCCGAAAATCTGATTCTTTCATTCTACGGAACTTTTCCTGAAGCTAATGTTAGTCGTCTTGAATTTGATGATTTTGATTTATCTTCGCTTAGTGATGAAGTTAAAAGCAAGATTTCTTCTTTCAGTGTTCCAATGGCAATTGCTACTGAGTTCTTCGATGAGCTTGCTAAAGAACATAAAGGAATTAATCTTCTTCCAAAATATATTTCTGAAGAACAAAAGTTTTTCCAGTTCTCATGGCATAGCTTTGCTGTTCTTCCATTATTATTCATAGCACCATTTTTAATTACGCTTAAAGTATTGCAGAACAATAAAGACTCTGCACAACTTGATCAGGAAATAACTCAAAAAACAATTTTACTGAGACAGAATCAGGAAGTGCTTTCAAAGATTGCTGAGCTGGAAGGAAAGATTAACAGTTTTGATCAAACCGTTGCAATTCTTGATTCAGCTTCTTCAGGTGCTGGTGTATGGCATGAAGTAATTTCTGATATCGCTAACTTTGCCGGAAGAAAACAAAATCTATGGCTATCAAGAATCTCCAAAGATGAAGGACCAACGGTTCTGCTTGAAGGATACGGACTTGATCGACCGGATCTTAGTGAGTTTGCTTATAACTTAGAATCAGCAACTCTGAAGAGTGTTCTTTATGAACCACTCAGAGAGCAAAATGCTTATAAATACAATATAATTTTCGATATATCTTCATATCCAAAGAAGAAAAATGAATAAAAAATTACGAAGTACTCTGGTTCTTCTTGGTCTTCTTGTTGTAATCGTTGCAGCGGGAATGATTTATCTTATTTTCATTCAGGGAAAAAAGCTGGATGAAAAAAGAGAAAAATTAAAAGAGCTCAATGCAAAGGTTATTGATCCTGTTGAGCTTAATAATCGCTACATAGAATTAGCAAAAAGATCAGCTGAATTGGATTCAATACTCGCACACCGGAAATTCAACATTCCGCAGAATCTCTCATCAATAAAGTTTTTTAACTTTATTAATAATGTTACATCAGGATTCTCTGATCAGACTCAGGTAAATGTTGAATATCTTGATCAAAACCAGGATAAAGAGTTTCTTACTCATTCCTATAAACTTTCAGGTTTTGGATACTTCAACGAAGTTTACAAACTGATTTACTCAATTGAGCAGAGTAAAGAGTTGAAGAAAATCAAAACCATTAGTTTTGGAAACCTGGTTAAGACAGATAAAAATCAGAATCCATTGTTCCTTGTAAATTTTACAATGGATGTTCTGGTATATTTTTCCACCGACAGCAGATTTGCGCCAGCAGTGCCTGTTGAAAACAATCTTGCAACTGGTCAAATTTATGATGCATTCTTCCCGTTAATCAGAAATGAGATTCCGCCAAATGTTGATGGTTTGCTTGATGTTCAGGGTGCAAGATTGCTTGCTTTGATTCCGGAAGGTGCTTTTATAGCTGACACAAAAGGAAATACTTATCTGGTTTGGGAAGGTGAGCAGGTTTACTTGGGTTATCTTACCAAGATTGACTATCAGAACAGCAAGGTCAGCTTCGTTCTTAATAAAGGTGGTATAATAGAAAATGTCGTTCTTGAATTAGATCGAACAGAGTTTAATAAGAAAAAATAAGAGAAGTAAAATGAAAACAATAACTTCAATCTTAATAATTGTGTTTGTCTTAATTGGGGATGTTCTCCCTCAGCAGCGTCTTGAAAAACAATTCAAGACCTTCAGAAATCCCGATGAGCTTGTGACTCTTTCACAGTCGCTCCCATTTAATGAAGCAATCGCTTTGCTGAGTAAAGTGAGCGAAACCACGACCGGTAAAAGAATTGTCTCAACGATTGACTCAAAAGATCCAATCGGTATTGAGATAGAAGCAATGCCTTATGATAAAGCGTTGCTAGTGATTGTTCAATACAATGGTTATATCTTCGAAGAAACTGAAGATGTAATAATTGTAAAAAGACCCGGTGAAGATAAATTAAAATCACTGCCAGAGTATGCATCATTCGATACAAGAGAAGTAAAAATCTCTGCTGTATTTTTTGAAATGAATGTTTCAGAGTCAAGAAAACGCGGTATTGATTGGAAAATACTTTTATCTAAAGGCGATTGGAATGTTGGTGCTGAATTATTTACTCAAACTACTTCTCAGCAGCAGCAGCAGGCAAGACCGCCAGAACTAAACATAACAAGTGAAGCATCTGGTAAAGTTGGAAGTTTCTTTGGAGAAGCAACTGCTCTATTCAGATGGTTTGAAGAAGAAAGTCTTGGTGAGATTATCGCTAATCCATCAGTTGTGGTCAGAGATAAAAATCAGGGAAGAATTCAAGTTGGTTCGGATTTTTCAGTAAGAACAAGAGACTTTGCCGGTAATACAGTTGAAAAGTTTTTCCCAACTGGTACAATCATAGAAGTTACACCATATATATATAATGAAAAAGGTGTAGATTATATTTTACTGAAAATTCTTGTTGAAAGAAGTTCATTCTCATTAAATGAACAAACTACTGAAATCAGGAAAACCAATGCTTCAACTCAGATTCTTATGCTGAATGGTGAAGAAACCGTTCTCGGAGGTTTGTTTGTTAATGAAGAAACCCAAACCAGAAATGGTATCCCGTTCCTTAAAGATTTACCAGGCTGGTTCTTTGGTTTGAGATATTTGTTTGGTTCAGATCAGACAGTTACAACTAAAAAAGAACTTGTTATTCTTCTTAAAGCTGAATTGTTACCAAC
>JAIMAZ010000231.1 GCA_023511695.1 Ignavibacterium sp. | reverse complement strand
TCTTAAAGAACCGTTTCTCTTTCAGCTTGTTGATGTTCTTGTGCGAACAATGGGAGATGTTTTCCCTGAAATAAAAGAGAAACAGAATTACATTAAAAAAGTAATTAAAGCTGAAGAGGAAAGCTTCAATGCAACACTTGACAGAGGTATTGAATTATTTGAAGAAGTTGTAAGAAGACTGAGCAAGAATAATCAAAGAGTTATTCCCGGCGAAGATGTTTTTAAGCTTTATGATACTTATGGATTTCCGGTTGATCTTACTAGTCTGATGGCAAGAGAAATTAATTTTTCTGTTGATGAAAGCGGATTCCAAAAACTTATGGAGGCCCAGAAAGAAAGAGCACGCGAAGCTTCCCGTGAAAAGTTTGCTTCAGTTAATATAGTATTAACAGATTTATCAGCGTTCAATTTAACTGACAGCAAACCCGTAGAATTCACCGGCTACGATGAACTTAAATCTGAAGCTAAAATTATCGGCATTAAGAAAGAAGGCAACTCAAATCTGATCGTTCTGGACAGAACACCATTTTATGTTGAAGCAGGCGGACAAATAGATGATATCGGAAAAATAATTGCTCCATCAACTGAGATTGAAATTGTTGATGTTGCGAAAGTAGAATCAGCAGTAATCCACATTTCAGAAAATTCTTCAGCAAAATTACTGCAACCCGGAATGAGTGTAATTGCCGAAGTTAATGAAAAGCGTCGTTGGGATATTATGAGAAATCACTCCGCAACACACTTTCTGCACAAAGCATTAAGAACTATTCTTGGTACTCATGTTCAACAAGCTGGTTCTTATGTTGGTCCGGATAGGTTAAGATTTGACTTCACTCATTTTGCAAAATTAAGTACCGAAGAAATTCATGATATAGAAGCCCTTGTTAATGAACAGTTAAGAAGAAATCTTCCGCTTATTCATCACAGGAATATTCCGTTTGAAGAAGCAAAGAAAATGGGTGCACTTATGTTCTTTGGCGACAAGTACGGAGACAGAGTTAATGTCGTGCAATTCGGTGATTTCACAATGGAGTTCTGTGGCGGAACGCATGTTAAAAACTCAAGTCAGATTGGTTTGTTCAAAATTATCAGTGAACAATCAATTGCAAGCGGAGTAAGAAGAATTGAAGCTGTTACTGGAGCTGGCGTTGAGAAATATATTCAGCAGCAACTTGAACATCTTAAACAATCTGAGAAAAAAATTGAAGAGCTTTTAGAAACCAAAAAGAAACTTGAGAAAGAAATTGCTGAACTGAAAATGCGTGAAAAGATTGAACAACTTGATCATATTCTTTCTCTGTATTCTGAAGAAAAAGATATTCGTATTCACAAGGGCAAAGTTCACGCTGATAATATGGATGAATTAAAATCTCTTGGAGATGAGCTCCGGAACAGAATTAAAAGTGGTGTTGGGGTTTTAATATCTCAGATTGAAGATAAAGTTGGAATTGTTGCGGTAGTTTCAGATGATCTTATAAAAAGTAAAAACCTAAGTGCCGGAAAAATTGTTGGTGAATTGGCTAAACTTGTCGGTGGAGGCGGCGGAGGTCGTCCACATCTTGCAACTGCAGGAGGAAAAGACATAACAGCAATAGCAAAAGCTCTTGCAAAGGTTGAGGAAGTGGTTTCGCACCAGATAAAATAGGGAGCTTTACCACTAAGTTATTTATATGTCAAAACAAAAAATAAAATATATCTGCTCAAGCTGTGGCTATGAATCACTGCGCTGGTTAGGAAAATGTCCTGAGTGCGAAAGCTGGAATTCATTTACAGAAGAAATAGTCGAAACAGGCAAACGCAAATCTGAAAAGGCAATTCTTAAATATCCTGTTCATAAACTATCAGAAATAACTGCAACAGAAGAAGAAAGAATTATCACGACAATAACAGAATTCGACCGCGTTCTTGGCGGAGGATTAATGCCCGGCTCAGTTGTTCTGCTTGGTGGTGATCCGGGAATCGGAAAATCAACTCTTGCAATGCAGGCAGCTTCGGGAATTAAAGAAAAAGTTTTATATGTAACAGGTGAAGAATCTGAAAAGCAAATTAAACTAAGATCTTCACGACTTAAAATTAAATCAGAATCATTATACATACTTGCAGAAACAGAATTAAATCAGGTTATTGCTGCAATTGAATCGCTTAAACCCTCGGTTATAATTATTGATTCTATACAAACGATGTATAGAAATGAACTTGATAATTCACCCGGAACTGTAACACAAATAAGAGAATGCACTTCTCTGCTGATGGATGAAGCGAAGAAAAAACATTTAGCTGTAATCATAATTGGTCATGTAACTAAAGAAGGAATTATTGCCGGACCAAAAATTCTTGAGCATATGGTAGATACTGTGATTCAGTTTGAAGGCGAAGCAAATCATTCATTCAGAATACTTAGATCGCAGAAAAACAGATTTGGCAGCACAAATGAAATCGGGGTTTTTGAAATGCGTGAAGATGGTCTTCGCGAAGTAAAAAATCCAAGTGAACTTTTTTTAAGTGAAAGAGAAAAACAAACTCCCGGTTCAGTTGTTACATCAACGATTGAAGGAAGTCGTCCGATACTTCTTGAAGTGCAGGCGCTGGTTACTCCATCTATGTATGGTTATCCACAGAGAGTTTCAAACGGATTTGATCAAAGAAGATTATCAATACTGCTTGCAGTTCTTGAAAAAAGAGCCTTGATTAAGGTTTCATCGGCTAATGTATTTATTAACATTGCCGGTGGAATTAAAATTACAGAACCAGCGGCAGATCTTGCTGTTTGTCTGAGCATAGCATCAAGTCTCTCTGAAAAAGTAATTGACAGCCAAACAATTGTAATTGGCGAAGTTGGTTTGGGCGGCGAATTAAGAAGCGTTGGAAATATTGAAAAGAGAATTCAGGAAGCAGAGAAACTTGGATTTAATACTGTAATTATTCCACACACAAATGCAAGAGGATTAAAAGGAAATTCAAAAATCAGGATAATTCCCCACGAGAATCTTTCTGAAACAATCAATTTTCTGATACAATAATTTTCCAAAAATTAATTTTGTTTCGAACTATAAGAGTATTATTTTTTCCCTGCGTCATAAAGGCGCTTTTTTGTTCAATTAATTAAAGGTTCCTTAAGTGAGTACCAAATTGTTCGTGGGAAGTCTTCCCTGGTCGGTTAACGATGCTGAATTAAAAACTTTATTCGAACCATACGGTAAAGTTGCTTCAGCAAAAGTTGTAACCGATAAACAGACCCGCAGATCCAAAGGTTTTGGTTTTGTTGAATTCGAAACCGAAGCTGAAGCTTCTGCAGCAATCAATGCATTAAATGGCTCTGAAGTTAAAGGCCGCAACATAATTGTTAGCGAAGCAAAGCCGAAAAGCTAAGAACTTTTTTTAATGCACTTTGTTTTAAGCGCTCTCTTTATCCGTGAGCGCTTTTTTTATTTACAAAATTTCTTTTTGTTTACAGTAAAAACATAATTTGATTTTGTGAACCCTTACTCATAAACTTTCGTTATAACTTCAAACAAAAAGAAAAAAATGAAAATACTACTTACCGGCGCAACCGGATATATCGGCAAAAGACTTCTTCCTGTTTTGATTGAACAGGGTTACACAGTTGTTTGCTGTGTTCGTGATAAAAACAGAGTTCAATCAGAGGGAATTTATGCTAATCCGAATGTTTCTGTTTTTGAAATTGATTTTCTCAAAGAGCTTCGAAGCTCGGATTTAAATTCGGCCATTATTAAAGATATTGATGCTGCTTACTATCTCATTCACTCAATGAGCTCAAATGTAAAAGATTTCGCATCGTTGGAAGAAACCTCGGCAAATAATTTTATAAAACTTGTTAAACAAACTTCTGTTAAGCAGATTATTTATCTCGGCGGAATTACAAACGAAGAAAAACTTTCCAAACATCTTGCCTCAAGAAAAAGAGTTGAAGAGATTTTAAGTAAAAGCGGAATTCCGCTCACATCAATTAAAGCCGGAATAATTGTCGGCTCAGGAAGTGCATCATTTGAAATCATTCGTGATCTTGTTGAAAAACTTCCTGTAATGATTGCGCCCAAATGGCTTAACACAAAACATCAGCCAATTGCAATCAGAAATATTTTAGAATATCTCACAGGCGTTTTGCTTAAATCCGAAACATTTAATAAATCCTACGATGTTGGCGGACCGGATATTTTATCTTACAAAGAAATGCTTCTTCAGTTTGCAGAAGTACGCGGACTTAAAAGATTTATTTTCACTGTTCCCGTTATGACTCCGCGGCTTTCTTCTTACTGGCTTTACTTCGTCACATCAACATCATATATGCTTGCAATAAATCTTGTCAACAGTATGAAAGTTGAGGTGGTTGCAAAAGATAATGAGCTTGAAAAAATGCTCGGTATTAAACCAATTTCATACAAAGAGGCTGTGCAACTTGCATTTCAAAAAATTGAACAGAACAATGTTATATCAAGCTGGAAAGATTCTCTCGTATCAAGTTATACTGATAATTCATTGCTTGAACATATAAATGTTCCAACCAACGGTTGTTTTATTGACAGAAGAGAAAAAGAAATTACCACAAGCGTTGAACGGGTTTTGGAAAACATCTGGTCAATAGGTGGTGAGCGCGGATGGTATTACGGCGATTGGCTCTGGCACTTGCGTGGCTTTTTAGATAAACTTTTCGGCGGCGTTGGTTTGCGAAGAGGAAGAACAAACAAAACGGAAATTCACACGGGCGATACCCTTGACTTCTGGCGTGTACTTGCAGCTGATAAGCAAAACATGCGATTACTGCTTTATGCTGAAATGAAACTGCCCGGCGAAGCGTGGCTCGAGTTTAAGATTACTGAAAAGAATGGAAAAAAATTTTTACAGCAAACTGCAACCTTCCGTCCAAAAGGATTACCTGGCAGATTGTATTGGTATTCTGTTCTGCCGCTTCATTACTTCGTGTTTGATGGAATGGCGAAGAATATAGTTAGGAGCTAAAAACTATCAAATGGGCTTTTGATTTTCTTAACAGAAAC
>JAIMAZ010000230.1 GCA_023511695.1 Ignavibacterium sp. | reverse complement strand
GAAACGAAGTAGCTACAGTAGTTAATGAATTTCGTGAAGCAGGAAGATATGAAATTGAGTTTAATGCAAGTGAATTGTCATCTGGTATTTATTACTATAAACTTAAATACGGCAATCAATCAATTATAAAAAAAATGATTCTGCTCAAGTAAACACTACAGGAAAGATTCTAACAATGGGAAAAAAACTTTTATCACTATCGTATGTAATTATCTTACTCTTATTATTCCAATCCTCATTTTATTCTCAGGATGAGGATAAGCGTTGGACAAGAGTGAATGTCAATCCTGAAAACATTCAACCTATAGATAAAAATTATAAGTATAATGAAGTTCATTACACACAAATACACAAATTAAGTAATTCAATTGAAGCAGTTGTAAATCCAAATTTCAGAATTTTACCATCAGCTAATTCAACTCAATCTGAAATATCAATTGATGTTCATCCATCGAATCCAAATATTTTATTCGCCAGTGCAAATTCTACTAACTGGCCTGTAACAACATTGTATGGTACAGGTTTATACTGGTCAACTAATGGCGGAAACAACTGGACAGGTTATGATAATCCTCCGATTGGGTCGAACAGTGGTGATCCTGCAGCAGTGATTGGACCAAATGGAAATTTTTATATTGGCTATATTCGTAGTGGTGGTGGACAAGGAGTATCAGTATCAACAAATAACGGAACAACATGGTCAAACTATGTTGCCGCTGCTGATCCGGGCTCAGGAAATCTGTTAGATAAAAATCATCTCTGGGTTGACAAAAAAACTTCAAGCCCTTACGCAAATCGTGTTTATGATGCTTGGACTCATTTTGTTACAGGAAGTTCAAGTAACAATCAGGTTGTTATTAACTACTCCACAAATAATGGGGTTAATTGGACTTCATTTGTGGATTTATCTTCTTCATTATCTCCGGGAAGTCATGCACAAGGAGTGAATATTGCAACAGGACCTAACGGAGAAGTTTATGCAGCCTTTGCAATTTACGACAATTGGGGAACTGGTGTTTATGGTGAGGATGCAATTGGCTTTGCTAAATCAACAGACGGTGGTATTACCTGGACTAAAGCAAGAATTTATTCTGCTGCGAATTTTGGAATAAGAGGAACTTTAAAGCCCACTTCAATTCGCGTATCTTCTTTTCCATCAATGGCTGTTGATTGCTCAGGCGGTGCTCGCAATGGATATATTTATATTGTTTGGCCACAGCGCGGAGTTTCTCCTGCTGGTAGCGACCCAGATATTGTTATGATTCGCTCAACAAATGGCGGTGCAAGCTGGAGCTCTCCGATTCGTGTTAACAACGATGCTTTGAACAATGGAAAAGATCAATACTATCCCTGGTGTACGGTTGATCAATCAAACGGAGCGTTGCATGTTGTGTTTTATGATAACAGAAATACTACTTCAGACAGCAGTGGTGTTTGGATGGCATCATCTTTCGACGGCGGATTAACTTTCGATAATTTTCAGGTGAGTGATGCTAACTTTAAACCAAAACCGATTTCCGGATTAGCTTCAGGTTATCAGGGAGATTATATTGGGATTACAGCAAGTAGTGGAAAAGTATTTCCGATTTGGGCAGATGATAGAACCGGAAATTATCAGGCGTGGTCAACTATCGTTTCATTCGGTCCTTCAATTGCTCATACTCCATTAACTAACACTGAAAATCTTAATGGTCCTTTTGTAGTGAATGCTACAATAACTTCGATCAATTTAATTCTTCCCTCTTCAGTTAAAGTTTATTGGGGTCGTGGAGTTGGGGTTCTGAGTGACAGCATTTTGATGACAAATACAGGAGGCAATAATTATACTGCAAGCATTCCAGGTAATGGAACAACCACAACTTATAACTATTATATCTCTGCTTCCGATAATCAAGGATTTCGAACAACATCACCATCGAATGCACCAACAAATTATTATTCATTTCAAACCTTTATTGATAATACTCCACCCACAATCACTCATACTCCGTTACAAAATATTCCGCCGTCAAGATTTCCTCCAACAGTAACAGCGGATATTTCAGATAATTTAGGAATACAATCTGTTGTATGTGAATATCGAAAGAATGGCGGAACTGTAAGTTCATTCAATTTAACTTTACAATCCGGGAATACTTATTCTGCAGCTTTTCCAGTCATTACAGTTATTCCAGGTGATTTAATAGAATATCGAATTAAAGCAACAGACAACTCTCTACAAAATAATATTTCTTATAGTCCTTCAAATGGATTTTACTCATTTAATATAATTAATTCACTTGGAAATATTCTTGTTGTTGATGATGATGTTTCGCTTGAATCAAGAATATCAGAATCAAAAAGTTTTAGTGGCGAATACAATATTCCGCTTGGTGCCTCTGCTAATTTATTTACTTCAACATTAACTAATAAGGGCTACACTGTTGATCAGGTTACATTTGCCTCGCTTAATACAACAATTCTTTCAAATTACGATATTGTAATTTTATCTGCAGGAGTTAAAGAAGCTTCAATATTTAATGATGCAACTAAACGAACTGCATTGGTAAATTATACGAAGAATGGCGGTAAGGTTCTGGTTGAGGGTGGTGAGATTGGTTACATTTATAGAAAACAAACTACTGAAGTTGATATTAATTTCAGAAGAAATCTTTTACTTGATAGTAATTGGATTAGTGACCGATCAGGTGCAAGCTTGCAAATCGCTGTAACAAATCATCCTATATTTACTACTCCAAATACAATTCCTACTCCGATTACTGTTAACAATGGCGGGACAATTGGTTATGGTGCAAGAGATGAAATGACTGTTTTGCCAGGCGTTGCTGGAATAAGCCGAATAGCAAATTGGACCGGTGGAACTGCAGCCAATGGTGGAATTTTTATTTATAATCCAAACAATGATACCTCAATATGCAGAAATGTTTTTTACTCTTTTGCCATCTCTCAATTTGCAAATCAAACAATTGCTCAGAATCTGATTGAGAACACTATTCGTTATATGATGAGAGATTTGATTCCTCAATCTAAAACACTTAATCTTTCTGTTGCTATTGAAGGATTACTAAATGGCAGTTTAATAACTCCAGATACAATTACAATCGAGATTCGAAATGCTTCATTACCATATTCTTTAGTTGATACGAAAAAATCTTTAATTGATCAAAACGGGCAAGCATTGATTAATTTTAACAATGTGCTTGAATCAACGCCTTATTATTTAGTTATAAAACATCGAAATTCAATTGAAACCTGGAGTTCTTCAACAGTACAATTCATCTCAGGATTTTTGAATTATGATTTTACTTTGGCACAGAATAAAGCTTATGGTAACAATCTTAAACTTGTCAATGGTAAATGGTGTATTTATAGCGGAGATGTAAATCAGGATGGTTTTGTCAATTCAACTGATGTAATGAGTGTATTTAATGATAATGTTAATGGAATCACTGGTTACACCAATACTGATTTAACAAATGATTTGATTACGGAAATTTCTGATTTGAATATTGTTTTCCAGAACAATGTCTTAGGAGTTGAGAGAAAGAAACCGCTGGGCTCAATAATTTCACAAACATCGGAGTAATTAAAAATGTTTGTCAGATTTATTCAAATATTTTTATGGATGAATTTAATTGTTTTAGCACAACCAGGTTATCAATGGACTCTGAAACAATCAGGAAGTAGTTTAGGTGGGCCAATTGATTACAATCGTTTCAATCCAAATATCATCTATTATGGTTCAAATAACATTATTTACAAGAGCACTAATAGAGGAGAAACATTTACACAGACTGGTTCAATAGTTCCTGGTTCAACAAAAATCAAATGTATAATTGTTGATGAATATAATCCTGGGACTCTCGTTGTAGCCATAGAATCTAGTCCGAATGATAAAATTTACAAAACAACTGATGACGGAGTTAATTGGATTCTGACTAATGATGAAGGTCAAATGTCATACTTCGGAATTCCTATTACACGCGATCCATCTAATCCAAATATTCTTTATGCGATGATTGATACCAAGTTCAAAAAATCAACCGACTTTGGAAGCAGCTGGATAACGATTGCAAACAATTTCGGTCCTTTAAATGCTCCTTGTGATATTGAAGTATTTCCTGATACAAATATTATTCTCATAGGAGATAACGGAACAGGAATTTTTAAAAGCACGGATGGCGGATATACATGGTCACAAAAATTTTCTACGAGCGGTGAAATCCCAACTATAGCAATTGACTTTACACATCCCGGAACAGCTTGGGCTACTAAGTGGGGCGGCGGTGGAGGCTTTCTGAAATCAACTGATTATGGAGAAACCTGGATAGCTCAGACATTATTCAATGGAATAAACATGTGGGGTGTTGATGTTCATCCTGATGATGGCAATCATGTGATTGCTGGATGCTATTCCTGCAACACGAGCTGGCGAACAAAAGATGGTGGTCAAACCTGGATGCAAATTCCAATAAGTTCAACTAATTATCAATATGTTATTATAGATTCAATGAATCAATTCGCTGCTCAGGGCAATGGTTTTTACAAGTTAGAATCACCCTTTTTTAATTTATTTGAAATAACAAGTCTTAAAGTTCTGATCGAAGGATTGTTCGATGGAATTGTATCATCTCAGGATACAATTACCGTAGAATTAAGAAGTTCAAACTTCCCTTTCAATTTAGCAGAGCAGACAAAAGTTTTGTTGAATTCAAACGGTGAATGCTCTGTTAGATTTTATAATCTGCAAAATGGAATTCCATATTATATTGTTATAAAGCATAGAAATTCTATCGAAACCTGGAGTTCAATCCCACAAACATTCACAGGAAACCAACTTGTATATGATTTTACTTCATCACAGAACAAAGCTTACGGTAACAATCTTAAACTTGTAAATGGTAAATGGTGTATTTACAGCGGTGATGTAAATCAGGATGGTATCATCAATTCAACTGATTTGATGAATGTTTACAATGATAATGTAATTGGAGCTATGGGGTATTTATCAACTGATTTAAATAACGA
>JAIMAZ010000229.1 GCA_023511695.1 Ignavibacterium sp. | reverse complement strand
ACATCCTGCATTTCCTGTTCAAGTTCCTGCAAAGTTGAATCAATTTCATTTACTTCACCAGAGGTTTCTTCTTCCTTTTTTAGTTCTTCGTCATAAAATGAAAGTAATTCCTGTTCTTCTTTTTCTGATAGTGGTTCTACTTCATCAGATTCGTTTTCAACTTCCAATTCTTTTTCAATATCTTCAAGTATTTCTTCAACTTCAGAACTTGTTTCATCGGAAGCAATTTCCTGCTCTGATATTTCTTCTGTTTTATCTATTTCAATGTTTTCATCGATCGTCTGATCAAATACTTCAGTCTTTATTTCACTTGTGATTTCATCAACTGGTTTATCTTCAAGTGTGGCTTCTGAAGATTCTTCAATCTCCTTTTCTTCGCTTTCAGCTTGTTCAATAATTGGTGCTGATGAATAAATAACTTTTTTAATATCATCAATTGGAATTGGTTTTCTTACATCTTCGTGGAATGCTCTTTTAAGTCGGATAAGTTCGTCAATCAGGTTTTTTTCTTTGAAATAATTTTCCGCTGCTTCAATTGTTACAGCAGTTCTGCTTAATGCACCGATACTGAAAAAGTCAGCAATGGAAATCAAAGCATTATCAATAAGTTTCTGTTTATCATATTGAAAAAGTTCGCGGTCAATTTTGTTTAAGATTAATTCAAATTCTGTTACAGAAATTGTAAGCAGTTTTCTTTTATCAAGATATGCTTCAATGATGTTTTTCAGATAATCGTAATAATAAATATAATTCAACATCATCAGAAGTTCTTCGTTAGAAATAGACTTATTGTTTCCGAAAATCAATTTAACAAGCGACCACTTTGGTCTTACAACATAATTTGCATTAAATGAAACTGCCTGAAGCACAAGCTTCTGAATATCTTCAACATTAACACGCTTCGATTTTTTAATTTCCTGAGAAATCAGTTCAAAATATTTTGCAATTTTATTTCCCGTATAGTCGAAGATAGAATTTTGAAGAAGTTTCTTTCTATCATCATAGATTAGAAAATCAATTTCTGCTTCAATATATTTTTTTATAGCAGGATGAATTTCTGCTTCAAGCAATTTTTCAATTGTGAAAACATCGCCGAGATTTTTGATTCTGTTAATAACAAAATCGTAAATAAATTTTATTTCGTTCTGAAACATCGTTTTACTCTTAATTCTTAGAAATGCACCTGAAAAATAAAAAAATCCCGATTAAAGTATAATCGGGATTTGTAAGTTATGTTGTTAGTTAGCCGGGGTTAGTTATACTTCCATCAATTTAGAAGTAAACTTAGCACGAACAAAATCACGATTCATTCTTGCAATATTTGTAACCGATATGCCTTTGGGACATTCAGCTTCGCAGGCATAAGTATTAGTACAGCTTCCGAATCCAAGTTCGTCCATTACTTTAATCATTCTCTGAACTCTGATATATCGCTCCGGTTGACCTTGAGGCAATAATCCAAGATGTGAAATCTTAGCTGATACAAAAAGCATTGCGGATGCATTTTTACAGGCAGCGACGCAAGCACCGCAACCAATACAAGCGGCAGCATCAAAAGCTTCTGAAGCTGCATCTTTAGGAACCGGAATTGTATTTGCATCCGGTGCACCTCCTGTATTAACCGAAATGTATCCACCTGCCTGAAGAATTTTATCAAAGCCGGAACGATCAACCATTAAATCTTTAATTACAGGAAATGCTTTTGCCCTGAATGGTTCAACCCAGATAGTTTCTCCATCTTTAAAGTTTCTCATATGAAGCTGACAGGTTGCAATTTTTGGTAACGGTCCGTGCGGACGTCCATTTATAACCAAGCCACAGGTCCCGCAAATACCTTCGCGGCAATCACTTTCAAAAACAATCGGTTCCTGATTATTAGCTTCAAGTTTGTTGTTCAATTCGTCGAGCATTTCGAGGAATGAAGCATCAGGTGAAACCTGAACATCATAATCAACAAAGCTACCAACGGAGTTAGAATTTTTCTGTCTCCAGATTTTAAGCTTAAGATTTAATTTCTTTGCTTCCATTATTTGTAACTCCTTACAGATGGTTTCACATATTCAAAAACAAGAGGTTCTTTATGAAGTTCCCAATTGCCGACATCTTTAAATTCCCACGCAGCTACATAAGAGAAATTATCATCATCACGTTTAGCTTCTCCATCTTCATACTGATATTCCACTCTGAAATGTCCGCCGCAGGATTCATTTCTGTGCAAAGCATCAATTGCCATTAATTCGCCAAGTTCAAAGTAATCTGCCAATCTGCCTGCACGTTCAAGAGTCTGATTAACATCCTCTCCACTTCCCGGAATGTTAACATTTTTCCAGAATTCTTCTCTCAATTTTCTGATTTCCTGAATAGCTTCTTTCAAACCTTGTTCACTTCGAGCCATACCAACTTTATCCCACATTATTCTGCCTAACTGTTTATGCAAGTCGTCAACTGTTCGTTTACCTTTTATTGAAAGAAGCTTATTGGTAAGGTCTTTAACTTCTTTTGCGGCTTTATCAAATTCAGGATGATCTGTTTTAATTGCGGCAGGTTTATAAGTTGCAAGATAATCACCCATTGTATAAGGAATAACGAAATAGCCGTCAGCTAAACCTTGCATAAGAGCAGAAGCACCAAGTCGGTTTGCACCGTGATCAGAAAAATTTGCTTCGCCAATTACAAACAAACCGGGAACTGTGCTCATAAGATTATAATCAACCCAAAGTCCCCCCATAGTATAATGCGGAGCCGGATAAATTTTCATCTCCACTTCGTATGGATTTTCACCGGTTATGGTTTCGTAAATTTCAAAAAGATTTCCATATCGTTCTTCAATTACTTTTTTACCAAGTCTTTTTATTGCATCACTAAAATCGAGATAAACTGCATCACCACCATTAACTCCACGACCTTCATCGCACACTTCTTTTGCTGCTCTTGATGATATATCTCGTGGTGCAAGATTACCGAATGATGGATATTTTCTTTCAAGATAATAATCACGTTCTTCTTCAGGAATATCATTCGGATGCCTTGTATCATTTTTCTTCTTAGAAACCCAGACTCTTCCATCATTTCGGAGTGATTCACTCATCAAAGTAAGCTTTGATTGAGATTCGCCGTGAACAGGTAAGCAAGTTGGATGAATTTGAGTAAAACAGGGATTGCCAAATAATGCTCCTTTTTTATGAGCGCGCCAGATTGCAGTTGCATTGCAATTCATAGCATTTGTTGAGAGGAAGAATACATTTGAATAACCACCAGTTGCAAGTACAACAGCGTGTGCTGCATACTTTTCTATTTCACCTGTAACCAAATTTCTAACTATAATTCCTCTGGCCTGACCATCAACAATTACGACATCGAGCATTTCTCTTCTGGTAAATAATTTCACTGTACCATTATCTACTTGTCTGTTTAGTGCAGATACAGCACCAAGTAAAAGTTGTTGACCCGTTTGACCACGAGCATAAAAAGTTCTTGAAACTTGCGCACCACCAAAAGAACGGTTATCTAGAAGTCCGCCATATTCTCTAGCAAACGGAACCCCTTGTGCAACACATTGGTCAATGATATTACCGCTGACTTCAGCAAGGCGATACACATTTGCTTCGCGCGCTCTGAAGTCACCACCTTTTACGGTATCATAAAACAATCTGAAAGTTGAATCGCCATCGTTCTGATAATTTTTTGAAGCGTTGATTCCTCCCTGAGCAGCGATTGAGTGAGCACGTCGAGCACTATCGTGAAAAGTAAATGCCAGAACATTATAACCTAATTCGCCAAAACTTGCTGCAGCAGAAGCGCCAGCCAAACCAGTTCCTACGACTATAATTGTATATTTTCTTTTGTTGGCTGGATTAACCAGCTTCATATTAAATTTATGATTGGTCCATTTTTCTGAAATATGACCAGATGGAACTTTAGATTCTAACTTTGTCATTGATTACCTCCGTAGAAAAAGAAAAAGTAAATCGGCATTGATGCAAATCCAACTGCCATAATAATTGCATAAGCAGTTCCGATTATTTTAATAAGTGGAGTATATTTTTTATGATTCCATCCAAATGTTTGAAAAGCACTTTGGAAGCCATGATTAAGATGAAAACCTAAAAGAATCATAGCAATTATATAAAGAATTACATACCACCAGATTTGAAAAAATCCTACAACAATATCATAGTAACGATGGGCATCAGCAAGTTGTGAAGGATCGTGTATATTAAAACGCCAGAAGAATGTTCCGAGATGCAGAACAAGAAATATGAAAATAATTGATCCACTCACAAACATAGTCCGAGAAAAAATTGTAGTATTCTCAGACGAACCGTTCACCTGATATCTTGCCGGCCGGGCTTGTTTGTTTTCCCACCAAAGTCTTACACCATTAAAAATGTGAAAAACAAAAGCTGCAAGAAGAACAAGTTCTATCACTCTTATCAATGGTTTGATAACATCGAGTGTCTTAACATATCCGTTGAAGGCATCAGGTCCGAAAAAGAGTGTTAAATTTCCTATTAAATGAATAATAAGAAAGATTATCAGAAAACTCCCCGTTACGGCCATAATAAACTTTTTACCTAGCGAGGAGTTTGCAAAATTTGTAAACCAGCCCATTAAAGAACTCCTTTTAATTCACTTAATGATTGAATAGGAAGATTGTTTATAAAACAAAAAATTGAAATGTGTAGTTCAATGAGAAATGATTTTTGTTTCATTAAAAGATTATCAAAAAAATTATTTTGCTAAAACTCAATAAATCCTGTGCTAAACTTAGGAATTTTTATTTTGTATGAAAAGAGATTTCAAAAAAAATTTATCGTTATTGAATTTTATTGATCTAGCTGTATTTTTGTATCAGTTCTTTTCAAAATGTTTACGGTGTTCCCATCCCAAATGGGATAAGGGAAATTATAGGGAAGTCCGGTGATCCGCCTTAGACGGAAATTCCGGCGCTGTCGCGCAACTGTGAATCAATGTAGAATGTAAAATGTAGAATTTAGAATGTTTCTGATTCTACATTCTTAATTCTAAATTCTACATTGAAAAGCCAGGAGACCTGCCGTAAACAGCTTGTAATCAACCTTCGCGGGTGAGGTTAGATTAACGATGC
>JAIMAZ010000228.1 GCA_023511695.1 Ignavibacterium sp. | reverse complement strand
CTATTTGATTTATCATAGCTTTTTAAACAAAAAAGATATTCTGGCTTTTTTTAAAAAAGAAGCAGGCTGAAAAATGTCAAATTTATAACAGATTATGTTAGATTTATGAAATGCCAAAGTAAGGCTTGCGTCTGCCTGAGCCAGGCATGAATTTATCAACCACCTTCAGTTTCAAAGGTAAACGGCGCTCAGGGAAAAAATCTATTGCTTAGCTTCTTTCTATTTAGTAAACTAAGGCAAAATCAAATATAGAGAAAAATAAAGGAGAAATTTATATGCAATTAAAAGATAAAATTCTACTCGAACTAAAAGACTTCGGCTTAAAGAATATCCGTGAAGTTTTTTATAACTATGTCACTCCGGCATTATACGAACAAGTTATAAGGAGAAGAGAAGGATTGCTTGCTCATTCAGGACCACTTGTAGTTAGAACTGGATATCATACCGGAAGAAGCCCTAATGATAAGTTTATAGTTAAAGAAAACAGCAGTGATCAAAATGTCTGGTGGGGAAAAGTGAATAAAAGTATGGCAGAAGATTGTTTCGAAAGACTTTTCCTAAAGATGAAAGCTTACATTCAGGGAAAAGATCTGTATGTTGAAGATTGCTATGTAAGCGCTGATCCCAAATTTAAAGTTGGTGTTAGAGTAATAACTGAAAATGCCTGGCACGCCTTATTTGCACGAAATATGTTTCGCAGATATAAGGATGACGAAGAGTTAGCAAGTCACAAAACCGACTTCACAATTCTTCATATGCCTAACTTTCACGCTGAAAAAGAAGTTGACTGTACCAATTCAGAGGTATTCATCGTAATACATTTTGGAAAGAGATTAATTCTGATTGGTGGAACAAGTTATGCGGGCGAAATTAAGAAATCCATTTTCACAATCATGAACTACCTGATGCCACTGCAGAATGTTATGTCAATGCATTGTTCTGCAAATGTTGGGAAAGATGGTGATGTTGCTCTGTTTTTTGGATTAAGCGGAACTGGTAAAACAACTTTATCTGCTGATCCAAACAGAAAATTAATTGGTGATGATGAACACGGTTGGAGTGATAACGGTGTATTTAATTATGAAGGTGGATGTTATGCTAAAGTAATAAGACTTTCTCCTGTTGCTGAGCCAGATATTTATGAATGCACCAGAAAATTCGGAACCATTTTGGAAAATGTTCAGATTGATGCTCATACCAGAAGGATTGACCTTGACGATGATACTTTCACCGAAAATACAAGAGCAGCTTATCCAATTACACATCTTAATAATATAGTTGAAGATGGAATGGGCGGACATCCCCAAAATATTATTATGTTAACTGCAGATGCATTTGGTGTTTTACCTCCGATTTCAAAATTGTCAATTGATCAGGCAATGTATCATTTTATTTCCGGCTACACAGCAAAGGTTGCAGGCACAGAAAAAGGAGTTACTGAACCAAAGGTAACATTTTCAACATGCTTTGGAGCTCCATTTATGGTTCATCATCCGAGTGTTTATGCAAAATTGCTTGGAGATAAAATCCATAAACACAAAGTTAATTGTTGGTTAGTTAATACTGGATGGACTGGTGGACCCTACGGCATCGGAAGCAGAATGAAGATTCAATACACAAGAGCAATGCTTACTGCAGCGCTTGAAGGTAAACTGGATAATGTTGAATACGAGAAAGAACCTTTCTTTAATTTGATGATTCCAAAAGAATGCCCGAATGTTCCAACTGAAGTATTAAATCCAAGAAATACCTGGTCTGATAAAAATGCTTATGATGAGCAGGCAAAAAAACTTGCTAATATGTTTATTGAAAACTTTAAAGAGTATGAATCAGCTGCTGATGATTCTATAAAAAAAGCCGGACCAAACAAGTTCTGAATATAATATTATTGCATCGTCACTTTTTACTTAAAGAGTGACGATGCTTTTCAATTTTCCAGGATATAAAAACAGTCCAACTTCAAAAAAAATTTTAATCATTAACTCATTATTGAATATCAAAAAGTAAAGATTTAACTTCACACCGCAGTAAAATCAAATTTATCACACCAACAAAGGAGCATTTTTTATGGCAGAAAAAAAATTATCCGGTGAAGTTTACTATCCGCCCAAAGAAATAGTTGAATATGCAAATGCAAAATGTGAAAGTTTATATAACTTCGCTTCGAAAGATCCGATTGGTTTTTGGGAAAGCGAAGCAAAAAATCTTTATTGGAATAAACCATGGAACAAAGTTCTTGATGATTCAAATAAACCTTTCTATAAATGGTTCGTTGGTGCAGAAACAAACATAGCTTACAACTGTCTGGATGTTCATACAAAAACTGCCAGAAGAAATAAACTTGCACTTATCTGGGAAGGAGAAAATGGTGACTTCAGATCATTTTCATATTTTGCCCTTCACAGAGAAACCTGTCGTTTTGCTAATGTATTAAAAAGTCTTGGTGTAAAAAAAGGAGATAGGGTTACTTTATACATGGGAAGAATTCCCGAACTGATGATTGGAATGCTTGCCTGTGCAAGAATTGGTGCAATTCATTCTGTTGTTTATGGTGGATTCTCAGTTGAAGCTTTACACGAAAGACTCGAGGATAGTCAATCAAAAGTTTTAATTGTTGCAGATGGTGCTTATCAAAGAGGAAAGATTGTTGAACTTAAAAAAATTGCCGATGAAGCTCTTCAAAGAGCCGCAACTGTTGAAAGCGTTTTAGTGGTTAAACGAACTGGTCATCAGATAAATATGGAATTTGGCAGAGATATGTGGTATCACGAATTGATGAATCTTCCTATTGCAAACAATAATGATTGTCTCGAAATCGTTGATGCCGAACATCCATTGTTTCTGCTTTATACTTCCGGTACAACCGGAAAACCAAAAGCAATTATGCACACGCACGGCGGTTATATGGTTGGTACTTATACAACATTAAAATATGTTTTTGATATTCACGAAGAAGACAGATATTGGTGTGCCGCTGATCCAGGTTGGATTACAGGACATAGTTATATTGTTTATGGTCCGTTGCTTAATGGCGCAACATCATTTATGTATGAAGGAGCTCCAAATTATCCTTATCCACATCGCTGGTGGCAGATGATTGAAAAATATGGTATCAACATTCTTTACACGGCACCAACCGCAATCAGAGGTTTAATGCGTTTCGGTGATGCCTGGCCAAACAGATATAATCTTTCTACATTAAGATTATTAGGCAGTGTTGGCGAACCGATTAATCCTGAAGCCTGGCGATGGTATTATAAAGTTATCGGGAAAGAACGATGCCCGATTATGGATACCTGGTGGCAGACTGAAACCGGTTCATTTATGATTACACCAATGCCTTGTACTCCGTTAAAACCAGGTTCCGGCACAAAACCTTTTCCGGGAATTATTGCAGATGTTGTTGATGAAAATGGTAATTCGGTAAAACCGAATGAAGAAGGTTATCTTGTTATTAAAACTCCATGGCCTTCTATGTTAAGAACAATTTGGAATGATCCTGATAGATATGTTAATCAATATTGGAGCAAATTCCCTGGAATGTATATGACAGGAGATTCAGCAAGAAAAGATGAAGATGGATATTTCTGGATAATTGGAAGAGTTGATGATGTGATAAAGGTTTCCGGTTACAGATTAGGTACAGCAGAAATTGAAAGTGCGTTAGTAAGTCATCCTGCTGTTGCCGAAGCCGCTGCTATTGGTTTACCTCACGAAGTAAAAGGTAATGCAATACATTGTTATGTTTTATTGCGAAGCGGACATGAAAAATCAGATAAATTAGTTGAAGAACTTAAACAACATGTTGCTCACGAAGTTGGACCCATTGCAAAGCCAGAACAAATTGAGATAGTTGATTCACTGCCCAAAACGAGAAGTGGAAAGATTATGCGAAGAGTTCTGAAAGCAAAAGCATTAGGAATTGATCCCGGCAATTTGAGTACTTTGGAAGAATAATTGAATTATCTGGAAGAGACTTGCTGTAGAATTTTGCTGTAGAGACTTGCAAAGCAAGTCTCTACAGTGCTAAGGATATTGAATTTTTATTTTTTATTTAAATGATGTTCTAATTCTCTTTTTAACTTATCTTTTGCTTTCAGAGCTTGTGCAAATATCAAATCTGTCTTTGCGAAATCAAATAACCTTATATCTTTAATTTGTGGTTTGATGTAAATATCAGGTTTAAGATGTTTAAGTTTTTCCCTGATGATTGAAATCTGCATAATCTGAAAAGTACTGAAGACTGAATCAAGAGTTGCCGGCACTCCTTTATTATCTGAATTGTTTGATGCAGTAACATCAATTGCAATCGTTATGTTACATTTATCTTTAATCAAATCGTATGGAAGTGGATTTACAGCACCACCATCAACAAAAACTTTTCCCTGATATTCAACAGGTGTAAATAAACCTGGAATTGAATAGCTTGCTTTTAGTGCCGGAATCAATTCACCACTGCTAAAAACAATTTCTTTCTTTGACCAGAAATCAGTTGCTGTAATGTAACAGGGAATTTTTAGTTCTTTAAAAGTCTTTGCCGGAATTCTATCAGAAAGAAATTTCTGAAATTTTTCTCCTTTAATTAATCCTGATTTAATAATCTGTGGGTCGAACATGGTTAGAAGTTTTACAATATCAGAGCGGAGTACAAAATCAAAAATACTATCTGATTTTGGATGAACAAGTTCATCAAGAATTTCACGCATTTCCTTAGAATTAATTCCGGCAGCATAAAAGGCAGCTCCAATTGCTCCAATGCTTGAACCAGAAACAACAGATGCTTTTAATCCTAACTCTTCGAGTGCTTCAACCATTAAAATATGAGCAATGCCTCTTGAGCCACCTGAGCCAAATGCAATACCGATAGATAGTTTGTTATAAAAAGTTTTAATCATTCATCCTCATATCATTTAAATATGCTTAATTAGTTTTAATCTGCTTGCCATAGTCTTTATAATGTAACATTGAAGACCGAATCAAATAAGGTTCTTTCTGCACATTTTACTTTTGCAACAATTATATTTTTATTTAGTTTTGGTTTTGATAATTTGGAATTCATGGTAACCCTTTATCTTTCACATTGTTAATCAGGTCTCATGGTTTTTTTGTCTTTCTTATGCTTTGTGCTATAC
>JAIMAZ010000227.1 GCA_023511695.1 Ignavibacterium sp. | reverse complement strand
GTATAGTAACGCTTCTTTTATCAACTTATTGTGATCCACTGATTCCAAACGACTCACTTCAGGAATGTATAGATTTTATTAAAAAACAATTCCCGGATTTCAAATCTTTTGATCTTAAAACCTTAAAAAATTATAGTAATGTCCTAAATGAATTTTCTGAGGAGAGCGAATATGTAACTCATTTTCTCCACCTAAAAGATTCAATTGATGAAACATTTAATTCATTTCATCCTACCAGTGTAAGAGCTTCTATCAGAAGGGCGGAAAAAAATAATCTCGCGATCAAATGGGGTGAAACTGTTGAAGAGTTAAAAATCTTCTATCATTTAGAACTCAAACTAAGAAAGCGTCTTCTTTTACCTCCTTTGCCATTTAAATTCTTCTTAAATGTCTGGCAATATTTAAAGGAATATAATATGATTCATCTACCTGTTGTAATGAAAGATAATATTCCGATTGCGGCAGGTTTCATTTTGAATTTTAAAGATACTTTTTATCTTGAATACACTGCGGCAGATAAGGATTATTTCAATCTATATCCAAATCACAAATTATTTTTTGAAGTAATTAAAAAAGCTCATCAGATGGGGGCAAAGAAGATTGATTTTGGAAGAACATCTCTTGATAACATCTCACTGATAACATTTAAAGAAAAATGGGCAGCTAAAAAAGAAGTGATTTATCATTATCATTATCCAAATAAACCGCTAGTTAAAAAAGAGCAAAACCGGCTTAAGAGGGTTTTAACAAATATCAATAAGCATTTACCAGATAAATTGTTTGAAGCAGAGGGTAAAATATTATATCGTCATCTTCTATGATATAGTTTGTGAATCTGCAATAGCAATACCTAATAACTTAAATGATAACTAACGATGTGATATAAAAATGTAAGTCTGTTAAAGAGATCATGCTAATCAATCAGAATTTCGGGCAATTAATAATCAGAGATTATACAGAAATTCCATAATAAGACATTATCTTCTTTTAATAACTAAAAACTTTAAAAAGACACCCAATATTTACTAATTTTATGGCTTGTAAGTTGCTATTTGAAAAGAGTTATTTTTTAACCAACAAACTACGAGGGCACTAATATGAAAAAACAAATCTTTTCATTATTTCTATTTCTTACTTTTAGTATAGTTTTCTTTGGCTGTCAGAGCGCTGAAGATGTTACTTCTCCTGTAAGTGATCTTGATAAAAAAAACGGTACTAATTCAACACTTTCTATAACCCCGATTAACACTGTACCTGGTCAGGAGACTTGTGTCGAATTAGTTGCTGGTCAACATAATGTTGTTGGAACAGTCTGCATTAAAACCGAAGGTACAAACCTTAAAGTGAAATACAATATAAGCGATTCAGATTGGAGTATTACCGAAACTCACCTTGCCGTAGTAGGTAATCCAAATGATTTTCCGAGAACTTCAAATGGCAATCCAAAGGTAGGTAATTTCCCTTATAAAGGAACACATGACAATGTTAATGAAGTTGAATACACCATTCCGATAGGTAATTTACCTTCGACAGTTTATGTAGCTGCACATGCTGTAGTGAAGAATTGCAGCGTAACACCAACAGTTAATTTATGTCCTGAATTCCCTGCTAATTCCACACTTACTCCTTCATGGCTACCGTCAGGCGTTCCATATACAGTTAAAGGTATTTTTGATTTTTCGACTGACCCATTTTATGGTTTTTGTGTTGACAATAGCAGAAGTATTTCGAGTAATCGATCCAGATTCGTCAATTTCATTTGCAGTTATGGAGAATTGCCTGCCTGTACTACTTTTATAGAAAAACCTGAAAACCTTGATCTTGTTAATTGGATAATCAATCATAGAGAGGACGATTGGGGTAGGGGCACTATTCAAGCAGCAATTTGGCAGTTAATAAATCCCTCCGGAAATGCAACTAATTGGCAGTACCCTGACTCTTCCAGTTATTGGGATCATGACGAAACATTAAGACAGGAAATAGTTAATTCAGCTATTCAATATGGTGAAGGATATGTTCCTGGTTGCGGTGAAAAAGTTTTAGTTTTAGTATACGGACCTGGAGAAATTTGTAATCCAGGCAGACAAGTTTTAGCTTTTGAAGTACCGGTTGAATGTGTTCCAGGTGAATGTGAATCAGAAACTGCTTGGGGATTCCCATACAACAACGGACCTGTCCCCGGTCAGAGTGCTTTATTTGGTTCACAGTGGGCAAGATATTTTTCATATTTAAGATAGCTGGTTAATAACTGATTTATTTATTTTTGAGACGGTCCCTGTGATCTTCTCTTTATTTTTTAATTTCAGTAATATCATTCTCTTTCTTAATATGAATAACACAGCCCTCGTGGTCAACTGCAACGATATTATGGCTTTGCCTGTTATCCGGCTTCTTGGTCAAAATAATATTAATGTTGATGCAATATTCGGAAACAGAAAAACTAAAGCCAATTATCAAATCTTAATAAAAAAATCAAAGTATATTAAAAATGCTTTATTTTTTGATGAAAACGAATATGAGGAAAATTTAATCAATCTGCTTATAGAATACGGGCAGAAATGTAAATTGAAACCTGTTCTTTTTTTAGCCAGCGATACTGTCCTAAATTATGTTTCTGCAAACAGAGATAAATTAAAAGAATTTTATCATTTAACATTACCACCTCACTCTGTTATAAATCAAATTCTCTGTAAAGAAAAATTTATTGAGTTAGCAACTAAACTTGACTTGCCTATTCCAAAATCTTTCAAAACAACTGAAATAAAAAGTATCTATGATATGCTTCATAAAATTCCCTATCCTTTTATTATTAAACCATCCTGGAGAACAAACAGCTGGTTAGAAAAATTTAAGGAGTTAAAAGTATTTAAAATAAATAATAGTAAAGAATTAGATTTAGTTATTAAACAACTTGAAGAGTTTGAAACATATTATCTCGTTCAGGAAATTATTTCGGGAAATGATGATCAGATTTATTGCTCATTTGCAATCCTAAATCATTACTCAGAGCCAATTGAAATTGGATTCTGCAGAAAAGTGACACAATTTCCCACTCATTTTGGAAATACTTCAATTGCCACACCATTTTATGACGAGCACTTAAAGCAATTAAGTGAGGTTATCTATAAAAAATTAAATCTTGTTGGTTACGCAAGTATTGAATTCAAACTTGACCCAAGTGACAATGAATATAAGATTATTGAAATTACTCCTAACAGATTCAACAGGCAGTTTGCAGTTACTACATTAAACGGATTGAATCTCTCATTCCAATTATATAGATTTGAATTAAATTTACCACCAGTCAAAACTAATTTTAAGAAGTCAAAAAATTTCTGGATGAGTGAAACAAATGAGATAAGAAGAATAAAAGGACTGAAGCAAAAAAAACTGAAAGAAATATTTCTTTTAGTTCGAAGGATTATAAAAACAAGAATTTTTGAAATATTTGATCTTAGGGATATAAAACCATTTACGGTATTAATTAAAAATCAATTTAAGAGTTATTTTGCAAAATGAAAATATGCTTAAAAAAATCTTTTACATATTAAAACCATTTATCCCACGGAAACTACAGCTTATTCTTAGACGGAAACTTATTGTTTCAAAGCTGCCGAAGTATAAAGATATCTGGCCTGTGCTTAAAGGTTCGGAAAAAAAACCAGAATATTTTAAAGGCTGGCCTGAAGGTAAACAATTTGCTTTCGTACTCACACACGATGTTGAACATAAACGAGGTTACGACAGAGTAATCAGATTGATGGAACTTGAAAAAAAACTTGGTTTTGTTTCTTCTTTTACTTTTGTGCCCGAAAGAGATTATAAAGTTGAAAAAGAATTACTTGATACTCTTAGAGCAAATAATTTTGATTACGGAGTTCACGGACTTTATCACGATGGTAAATTATTTTCATCCGAAACTGAATTTTTAGAACGAGCAAAAAAAATAAATTCTTATCTGAAAGAATGGAATACAAGAGGATTCCGTGCTCCTGCAATGCATCATAATCTTGATTGGATAGGTGCGCTTGAAATTGATTATGATATGTCAACTTTCGATACTGATCCATTTGAGCCGCAGCCAGATGGTGTGGGTACAATTTTTCCATTTTGGGTCGAGAATAAAAGAAATAAGAGCGGTGGTTACATCGAACTGCCATATACGCTGCCGCAGGACTTTACACCATTCGTCTTAATTAAAGAATCTTCACCGAAAATCTGGATTGATAAACTTAACTGGATAGCACAAAATAACGGAATGGTACTTGTTAATGTTCATCCTGATTATATTGACTTTGAATCTTCGCGCAAAAGTTATGAAGAATTTGATGTGAAAATTTATATTGAATTTCTTGAATATGTAAATACTAATTACGAAGGAAAATACTGGAATGCATTGCCAAAAGATGTTGCAGGTTTCTGGAAAAGTCTGCTTCATTAAAATGGGACCAAAGAAACAAATATTTTTATACTTTTTATTTTGATGCTGTCCAAAAAGTAAATTTTCTTCGTGACTTTGTGTCATTGTGGCAAATAAAATACCATTTATAAACAGAATTCAAAACAAAAGCCACGAAATCACCAAGGCACTATGTACCACAAAGAACTTTTTAGCCAGACTCAATGGAAGTAAGAACTCAATTAGTATTACATAGGAGATAAAATACCACTATCTTACATTCACCATAATAGTAAATTTGCTTCATACAAATATGACCCCAAACAACACGATTACTGCATCAAAAAATTTTATAAGAAGTACATAAAAGCTCAAATAAATTCATTCTTCAAACAATAAGCTTCCAGCTTTATATGCACATTAAACTCCAATTCACAAAGTTTTTTGTATATAAGTGAGACAAATTCTCTTACTTAATTTTTAATTGAAAAATAATTCAGTAATAATTCAAATATCATCAGTTTTTAACTATTTTTACGGCATAATGATTGAGTAAAACCAGGGAAAAATTAGCGATTCAAATTGCTATTACTATGATTATAAAATAGAAAATTTAACTATCAGAGTTTTATTACTTTAAGATCTATGAGAAAAATACTATTTATACGAAATGGATATTAACAATCAAAACTAAAGATTTTTTGAACCTCAATTCAATAAAATAACCTCTCAGCTGAGCG
>JAIMAZ010000024.1 GCA_023511695.1 Ignavibacterium sp. | reverse complement strand
ATTCTTTATCAAAGAATGCATAACAAACTCAAAGTAAATCCCATCTTTGTGTCCGATAATTTGGTTGCTTACAATTGTAATTCCTTTACTGTACCATAGATGAATTCCATTACCTGAATTAGTTTCCGTTTTCGTATAAGCTTCAATGCGATTGTTTCGAATTACGCAATTGAATGATTTTGCCAGATAAATTCCGAAAAAATTGTCTTTAAGAATGTTGTCTTCAATTAAACAGTTGCTTACTTCATTCAATTTTATTGCTGCATTTTCCTGCAAGAAACTTACTCCTGCTCCTGAAATAACTAATCCTTTAATAGTTACATTACTCGCTGTAACTGTAATCACTTCATTTTTTTTGTTGCCCTCAATGATGGGAAAATTCTCGCCGATGAGTTTTATTGATTTAGTTATTTTCAGATTATCAACTTTATAATTTCCTGATTTAATTATAAACACATCTCCATCTTCTGCTTTCTCAACAATGGATTGAAGGTTATCAGCAGGCGTTATAAGAACTTTTTCCTGAGCAAGGATTGATTCGATGGAAAGGGAAAAGATTATTGTTAAAATAATTTTATTCACAAAAATTTTCATAAACTTATTTTTAGTTAATTCAAGTCACTCTTATTGCAAATCAATTAATCTATGAGATGTATTTTTCTCTGATAAACTCCTACTGTTCCAAAGCTAATTTTTTCACTTCGTTATAAGTCAGAATTTCTCCACCGTGTTGAGATTTTATTTCATTTAACTTCTCTTCCGAAGAGACACTTAGCACATTCATCCCCATTGGACTTCTAAACATTTCACTTTTAAGAAAGAAAGCTTTTTTTAAATCAATCAATTCGCCAGGATTAGAGAAATCATTGACCAATTCAGAATGAATTTCATCATCACTTTTGAATTCCAAATCCTTGAATTGAAACAGGCACTCTATTGAATCAAACTTATAAACTTTCCCTTTTGATGTTATTAATTCAGCAGCATACTTGTTATCTGTAATATTCATCTTACAGAAATCGCAAACATCATTTCCATAATCAATTGGTTCCGGTTTCGGGGAGCAGGAAATTAATAATAATGCTGTGAATAAAATGGTTATGTAATTCATGCTTTTTTACTCTTTTTCTTATCAATTATGATCGCCATTACTGCAAGCAATACAGAAATTAAAATTATAAATGAAGAAATTGATGGAAGCGAAACTGCATTTATATTCAAGAGTTGTTTTGATCCAATCAAAGGCGGTTGATATGACATCCCCGGAACTTTAATTGGTGCATCAGGACTAAGGTTATGACCGTAATTATATCCCCACATATAAAAATCATACAAACCAATTGCACCAAGAATTAAAAATAAAATTATCCAGATGTAAACAGTTTTTCTGTTACCCTTGAAAGCATTGAACAAACCGAATATAATCATCAATCCGATTGCAAAAGGCATAATTTTTAATTCCGGAATATCGTCCGGATTTATGGGTTTCATTCCAATGTAGTGATTCAATCCGTTTATACTTTGTAAATCGTTTTCCTTGTAACCAGTAATCTGATTCACCCAGATTCTAATTCCCAGACCTTCAGGATATTGAGGAGCTTCGAGATTGATATTCCATAAAGGGAAAAAAAATACACCAACAAGAATTAATGCCGAGGCAAGGAGTAATTTTTTTGAAGTTGAGTTCATTTTTTCATCTCAATTTACATTATCATTGTTAACAACATTTTAGTTTTTTCAAGCGCAATAAGTCCATGAGAAATATTAGGAGGAAGGAGAATAATCTCTCCTTCCTCAACATCATAAGGTTGCCCACCAATAGTTATAGTCATTCTGCCTTCAACAATCTGAACCAGAGCTTCGTAAGGAGATGTATGCTCGGTTAAAGATTCATCTTTATCGAAAGCAAATAAAGTCAGATTACCATTTGGCTTTTTTATAATCTGCTTGCTTACAATTGAATTAGTCTGATAATCAATCGAGCTAACTAGTTTTTCTATTTTAATCTCCATTACGAATCTTTCTTAATTATTTTTTCTGAGGACTTCCTGTATAGTATGTTAATTCAACATTTGAGTTTGCTGGTGAAACTCTGACATATCCCTGCATTTCCTGATGTAATGCTGAACAAAAATCTGTGCAATAGAAAGGGTAAACACCAGGTTTTGAAGGTTTCCAGAGAATTGTTTTCGTTTGACCAGGCATAATTAAAATTTCAGAATTGTTTAAACCTTTTACAGTAAAGCCGTGAGGTATATCCCAATCCTGTTCTAGATTTGTAACATGGAAAAAGACATTATCTCCAACTTTTATTCCTTCAATATTATCGGGTGCAAAGTGGCTTCTTATTGCGGTCATATAAACATGAACATCATTTCCTTTTCGTTCAACCCGAGCATCTTTTTCTCCATTAGTCTTATAAGGATGTTGATTTTCTTCAATCTTATAAAACTTCTGGCTGTTTTTCATTATCACATCAGCAGCAATTGATTGAGCATAATGTGGTTCACCAATAGTTGGAAAATCCAATAACAGTTTCATCTTTTCACCTGAGATATCAATCAACTGAGCTGATTGAGTTAATTCAGGTCCTGTTGGTAAATATCTGTCTTTGGTAATTTTATTCAACGCAATAACATATTTACCCCATGGTTTCTTGCTATCTCCACCAGGAATGTTAAGATGTCCAATCGAATAGTAAACAGGAATTCTATCAACAACTTCCCAGGTTCCGAGTTTCCATTTTACAATTTCCGAAGAAACAAAGCATGAAGTATAAGCATAACCTTTTCCATCGAATTCAGTATGCAGAGGTCCAAGTCCGGGGTTTTGTACTTCACCAGCAACTACAGCATCATATTTCAAAATGGGGATTCCATCAATCTCACCATCAAATTGTTTTTCTTCAATTGCCTTAATCATTTTTGAAAATGAATGAACCGGAATTACTGTTGCCAGCTTACCACCAGCTACAATGTATTCGCCTGTCGGATCGACATCAACTCCGTGCGGAGATTTTGGTGTTGGCAGATAATAAATCATACCCGGACAATCTTTAGGGTCAAGAACAAGAACTTCTTTTTTTACATCACTAAATGCAAAATGTTTTTTCTCATCATAGTAATTATGATAATACTCAGCACTCATCTTTTTTGCTTTACCGTCTTTAACATATTTTTCTGCAAGTTTCCAGTTTACTGCAGCAACAAAGTCTTTATCATTTCTCGAAGCATTGATTTCCAAAAGTGTATTTGCCTGTTCGGTATTGTAAGAAGTAAAGAAAGCCCAATCGCGCGAAGGACCTTTACCTGCATGTGCTAAATCATAATTAAATCCTGGTACTATTATTTGAAAAGCTAAATTCATTTTTTCAGATTTTGGATCAAGTGCAATAAAGCTGATAGTACCTTTGAAGTTTTCTTTATAAGTCGAAATCGGAACATCGGCATTTGGAATTGGGACACTAAATCTTGTTGATGCAACTATGTATTCAGTATTCTCAGTTACAAATGGCGAAGCGTGATTGCCAGCTGAATTAGGTATTTCAATAATTTCTGTTGTTTCAAATGTCTTTAAATCAATCTTTGCAACGCGAGGTGTATTATTTCCATTGATAAAAATAAATCTTCCATCAGGAACACCATCTGTCATTGAAAGTTCAGGATGATGAGAATCATCCCAGGGAATAAATCCATAGGAGGTCATCAGCATTGCTTTAGTTTCTTCAGAATAGCCATAACCTGTTTCAGGATTCTGTGAGAACACTGAAATATTCTTGAATAATCTTCCTGAAGGCAAACCATAAACACCCATCTGACCATTAAATCCACCTGAAGTGAAAAGATAAAATTCATCATAGGAGCCGGGAGCGACATAAACTTGTGATGCTACCTCACCGCTAACAGCATCTTTTGATTGCTGGCATCCGAAATAAAAAATCATAATGGATAAAATCGGTAAACCGATCAATAACCATTTTTTGAATTTAGAATTGAACATTGATACCTCCTTATAATTAGTTGTAATTATTTTCCTATTTCTCTGAAATATTCCAGAATAGCTCTCGCATCGTCAAATGAGAGATTTTGATTGGTCATTTGAGTCATATACTCAGCTAATAATTTTTTTACAACCGGATGTTTTTCCTGCATTTCAAGAGGATTAAGCATCGTATTCATAATAAATTCCGGAGTTCTTCTTTTGATGACATCTCTCTGAGCAGGACCAACATATCTTTCATCAAGTTTATGACAAGCTATGCACTTTGTATTAAAAATCTCTTCTCCCTTTTTTACAAGTTTTGGATCAATTGGACCAAGTTCCAGTTTCTGTTTTACTGGACCGATTCCATTTTCCAATTCAAATTGAGATAATCCGGCATTTGGGTCATTTGCAACAGATTTTGTTTTGCTAAAATCTGCCGCTTTTTGTTCATCACCACCACAAGCTGTAATAGATAGCAGAACGATCGCAAAGACAATCAATCCGGCTATTTTTGATGATATATTTTTCATTTGTTACTCCTTTATAATAAGATTTTTTTGTCTGATTTTACTTCAATAAAAAAATGAAGTTCAATAATTAAATATTCAGATTTTTTTGTCTGATTAAAAATAAAAAGAATAATAATCCCTGTCAAGTAAAATCAAGAAAATAAAAAACCCCGCCGAGGCGGGGTGTAAATTGAAGTTTTGATTTTGAAAAATTTATTTCAGAAGAACTAATTTCTTCGTATCAATAAATTTTCCATTCTGAACATCAACTGCATTAATTCTGTAGAAATATATTCCGGATGCAAGATTCAACTTGGATGCATTTAATTCATAAGTATGATATCCAGCTGATATATCACCACTTACCAAAGTAGCTACCTTTTCACCGGTAATGCTATACAATTCGAGTTGAACCTTAGCATCAAATGGAAGCTGATAATCAATCCTGGTTGAAGGATTGAAAGGATTCGGATAATTCTGACTTAGTGAGTACTGATTCGGAATACCTACTTCAACTTGAACTTCACTTGAATACGAATATGTTCCATCCAAATCAACAATCTTTAATCTGTATGAATACTTACCTGACTCAAGCCTTGAATCTTTGTAAGTATAGTTTTGAGGTTCGGTAGTTGTTCCTGCAGATTTAATGAAGGTAATTGTACTCCATTTTTCAGAATAATCTGATTTTCTTTCAACTTCAAAACCATTGTTGTTAGACTCTGTTGCAGTACTCCAGTTAAGAATTACATCTCTGTCAATCACAGATGCTACAAAGCTTGTTAATTCTACAGGTATGTTAGCATCTGTTCTATATGCACCAACACCATTATTTGTAGCTAAGACAAAGATATCAACTGTGAGGTCATTATTATATTTGAAATCAACATCACCAGCACCATTTACATTTGCAGCGGAACCCAATGTCGGTGTCACTCCATAAAGAACTGCTGCTGTAGGATCTCCATTAGGAATTCTTAATACTCTTGCATTATTATTTCCAGAGCCATAAGCAAAAGTAACTATATATTCGTCATTGCCGACAGTGCCAAGATATCTAATTGCATTAGAACCTGTTGCAACAACAGTTCCCGGAATGATGCCAATTAAAGTTCCATTTGCCTGATATTTCCTAGCATTCTGTCCATTTGCATTCCAATAAAAATCACCATTTGGTAATGGGCAAACAGATGCTGAACTAATTCCACTTGTAAGAGCATCGCTGCAGCTAATTACTTGCGGAGCTGGATTGAATACTCCGCCACTCATTGTCCATTTATATACTTTGTGTTGACCGGTTGTAGAACTTGCAGCCCAAATTTCAGCTGTACCAGCAGAATAATCACCAACAACTGTAAATTTGTCACCAAGTCTTACAGCATCGCCCAAGTAAGAAAACAAAGTATCCGGTGCAGAAGATTCATTATTCCATATATAAAATTTGAATGCTGAAGTGCTTGCATTTGTAGTCAAATTACATCCGATAATTTTACCATCCAGAGTTACAGCTATATCATTCAGAGCAAAAGTTCCACCACTAATTCCGGTTGTGTTTAGAGTACCAACATCATTGCCTGTATTTGCATCAAGAATTCTTACGAAAGTACCAGTATTTCTACTTACAACGAAAACTCTGTCATTTACTGCTTCGGTAGCATCGAGAGTTTTTCCATAAGCTAACCCTCTTTCAGTATCTGCTCCAAACCAGCTTGGTAGGTTGCTTGATGAGACAGCTCGCTGCCATAACGGTATAAGTGGTTGTTTAACTACTAAAACTCCGGAAACATTGTTTATACCATCCCAGAAACCACCACCAGAACTATTATATCCTCCATAAACATAATTCCCACCAAATACATTAAATCTGCTTGCATAATAGTAAGTACCGGGAGCGAGTGATGAACCAATTGCAGCCATATATTCGTCGTTATTTCCTACATCAACATTGTAAACAGCTGGTATCCAGGTAGTCCAGGTTGATGGATTAGTATTTGAAGAATTAACACCAATCCAGGCCTGAATGCCAACACCGGGACCAGGTTGATTCGTTATTCCATCGATCCATATTTGTGCGTAAACAGTAGTTGAACCACCAACATAAATTGTATCTGTAGGAGGCCATTGTAAATTTGCCCAGCCAATATTTACAAGAGGAAATTCATAGGCTCCCATAGAAGGTGTATTTGTTCTGGTTGCGCCCGTTATGTCTGTTGTAATTCCAGTAATTGGTGTACCAGCGAATAGTACCTGTGAACCGAGAAGCGGTCGAAGGTTTAAGGTATCAGTAAACTGAGGATTAACGGCTTTGGAATTAGCATCTTTTCCTGTTGCAGTTTGCCATTCTGTTAATGTAGTTCTTGGAATTGAATTAAATAAACCGAGGACTCCTTGTGTTCCAGAGGCAAAGTAATCATTATAATTAATATTTGAGAAAATATTGGGATTATAAGAATCTGATGCTATTGCATAGGCTCTGGCTCCAGTATTTGTATTGTTGACTATTGAATTAGATAATACATTATTTCTTATATCAATACTATTAGCAGTATTTTGAACAAATATAGCTGCTGAAACTGTTGCAGTAGCACTTCTATTCCAATTACCAAATAAATTAACACTATTGAAGTATATTTTAATTCCACCAGTAACACCCAATACTCTAATACCAACGATTGCATCTGTAATAAAAGAATTCCAGCCATCACCACCTAATCGAGTAATTACATTATTGTAAATGCTAATATTAGAATTCAGATTAGAGGTATTAACATCGATTCCTTTTCCTCCATAACCAACCGTACCAACGTAAATCAAATTAGAAATAGAGTTGTTAAATACATTTGTATTGATTGTTTCGGTGCTTAAAATAATACCTCGTGGGTTAGTTCCAACTTTTAAGTTATATATAGTATTACCACTAATTTCCAATCCATCAACATAAGAAACATTTATTCCAATGTTTCCGACCGATAAAGCATCTGTATCATTCCCTAAAATATTGTTTCTAATAACTCCGTTGTTAGTTATTCCATTTGCCAAACCAACGAATTGCATTCCGGTTTGAACTCGGTTTATAGTATTATTTTCAATTACTGTATTATCATAATCTCCACCTGAGAAGTTTAGAATAATTCCCCAGGAAGCAACCGTATTACTGCCTCCGTTAATAATAGTATTTTTCAAAACAGAATTTTTAGCACCCTTTAATCCATTATTGAAAATGCCAAAAACGTAATGGTTAGCGGCAGTACTAAGATTTTCAATAACTAAACTTTTATCATTTCCGCCAGAGTTTGAACCATCAATCGTAAGATAATCAACACCGAAATTTACAAATACACCAGTGGCTGAAGTACCACTGATTCTTGATGTAATTCCAGTATTTGGTTTGATGGTTATCTTTTTAGTAGCGCTTGGAAGATTTTCGTTTGTAATGTTCAATATGATTGGAAGTGTTTCTGTTGAGTATAAAGTATCAACTAATAAGAAAGTTACATTATCAGATATTCCTCTGATGTTAAGATCGTTTATAGCCGCAGTTAAAGTTGCATAAACGCCTTCAACTCCTTCAGGGAAATTCAGATTCGGATTATCAGATTTTTTAATGAAGAGATTGCCTTCATAAACAGAACCATTTTCCATTGGAGTCCAAACTTCTTCCTCCACTTCAACCGTTTCCATAAAGCCCTTACCTTCGCGGGTATCGCCATATAAAATTGGTTCAGTCCATTCTTCAGTTTTAGATTCGGGTTGAGGAACTGGTTTCCAAACTTCTTTGACAACCGTTCTTACAGATTTTTCAAAATAAATATTTTTACCGGAAATAGTGTTAAATGCATTCAGTCCTACTGTGTAATTTCCTGCTAAACTGGTTTGAGCAACTAAATAGCTATAAGCATTTGTAGGTGGCGTTCCTGCAGCAGGTGGATTTGTTGTAAACCCTGAAGCGCCCAAAGCTGGTACTGATCCAACTTGCGGAGTAGAAGCATTATCCTGAGCAACTACATAATAAAATACTGTATCACCGGCAACAACACCTGACCCAAAGTTAAAAGTAAAGTTGTCTCCGGAAACGCTTGTTGGTGCAACACCAGTATAAGTTCCATTAACACCAATCTTCCAATATAAGTGTGGCCAACCTGGAGAAGTATTTGGTACCCCGCTGAAATCTGTTACATTAACAATCAAAGTCCTTGAACCAGTAGAAGAAGTGTTTACCAAAGGCGTATATGAAATAGTAGGAGGAACTACATCTACATTAACTCCGGAAAATTCATAAGCACCTAAATCGGGGAAGTTGGCATTTCTCAGGTTGCCAGCATAATCTGTTGTAATTCCTGTAATTGGTCTTCCACCGCTTTCTATTGGTGTACTCGAACCAGCTGTAAGATTTAAGTTATATGGAGCTACAGCACTTATGAATGGAGGATTTGCTGAAACTGATTGCAAATCTCTCGGACCTCCTAAACCACCTGTTGCAACTGCATTTTGATAAGCAGTTAAAGTTTGAAATGATGTCGCTCCATTATAAGCAGTCACTCTTGTTGCAGATGGATTATCAATATAATATAAGTTATAATTATTTGTAGGCGCTAATCTTAAAAGGTTTGCATTTGAAGTAGCATAAATTACAGTTGCCCTTGTCCCAGCGGCCATTGTATTAACAAATATGTTATTTCTCATATCTAAAACTGATGAGGTCATATTCGCTAAATAAACTACTGAAGATTGATGCATTGCTGCTGTGGGAGGCACTGCGTTATCCATATATGCTGTGTTATAGTAAAGATTAGCATTCATCAACCCTCCAGCAGTATTCTGAACATCAAAGGCTCTTATTGACGGAGCTCCTGTTGATCTTGGAGCGCGTAAATCGTAAACAAGATTATTGTAAATGTTTACAGTAGTTTGTGCTCCTGAACCAGCACCAGAGTTTATAACAATTCCTCTACTTAATGCGGTAGAATTACCATTGGTGAATAAATCACTAACGGATACATTGTTAATTGTTAAATTTGAATTATTTCCTAACCTGAGAACTTCAACTCCAACTACACTACCACTAGTTACGGCAGCATTCTGAAGTTCTAAGTTATATATGTTAATATCACGAATTACGACATTTCCATCATTAAAATCAGCCGAGCTATTTGCGGGATTTAATCTTACAGCACTTAAAACATTTGTTGACCAACCAGTTGCATTTACAACTAAATCATAGATATCCGTTTTTTCAATTATTAAATCTCTTTGTGCATTGGCTTCAATTACTCTTATATCCGAACCTGATCCTGATGTAGCATTGATGTTTCTAAAGAGATTTCTACCAGTTACGGCGGTTATTTTATTTCCAACATCTGGTTTTAATCCTGCAAAACCATATAGTTGAATCGCAGCTCTCCAGAATCTTTCAATAGTTAAATCCTGGAAAACATTATAACTATTGGTTAAAGAAGTATCAACAAAAGTGGATGCGACAGTTGTTCCTACTCTAATTCCAATAGCATTGGTATTAGGAACAGATTGAGCATCTAAATCTATAAATAGATTTTTAAGGATATTAAATCTTGAAGCGCTAATTATAATCGGTGCGACTTCACCATTAGTTAGGACCACCCCAAACTCATATTTAAGAGCAGTTGTTGAATTTAGAGGATTATCAACTAAGTTTAGTCCATCAATAGTAACAAAACTTGCACCGTCTAATCTGATAATAGCATCACCTGCTAAAACTGTAGAAGCTGTTCTCGCACCATACCTTGGTGAAATAGTTACAGTTCCACTTTCTTTTGTCACTGTAATTCTATTTAAGTGTGAAGCACCAGGAATATTAATTAAATGAAATACATCTTCATAAGTTCCGGGTCGAATATTAATTGAAACAGGACCACTAATACCCCTTACATTCAAAGCGATTGCCGCCTGACTTAAAGTCGCAAAATCAGGAGATGTACCGCCAACAGTGTAAGTTCCTGACAAGGGAGCAGCCGGAGGAGTAAATGTAATAATAGTATTATTATCGGGTGCTTGATTTACAGAAGCGAATTCTAATCCCATTGTTGCATAAAAAGTCCTTGCAGTTGGGACGCCAGCAATATTGAGACTGAGGAAAGTCCCTGTTGCCCTGCCTGCGGTACCAATGGTGCTGAAATCACTTAAACCTATAGATGCAGTTACTGTTGTAGCCACTGTTCCAAAAGTACCATATTGGAATTCAATTTTGCTATCATTTTCATAAAGTTTTACCTGAAATTCTGCATTTGCAGCTGAAGCACTAAATGGCCATTTAACATTTCGCCACTCAACTGTTAAAACTCTATTAGGTGCTGCACCAGTGACAACATATGTTAATGAAGCAGAATCTGCTATTGAGAGGTCATCCCAGAGAGGCGCAATAATTCCACGAAGAGTTCCGGCTAAAGTATTAGTAGTTGTCGCACTGGTTAATCCTGAACCTAATCTGATAAATCCATTTGTAGAAACCTGAAATGAGTCATAAGCAACTCCAAGATAATTGAATGTAAATCCAATCGGAACAGGATTAGAATATCCTTCATCAAGAGTACCAATCAGACTAAAACCATTAGCTCCAGAAATTGGAGTGAAGCTCGATGAACCAAATGAATATTCATATTTCATCGTCTGAGCATTCATTTGAGCTATAAATACTGATAGAAGAATTATTGAAAGCAGGTAAATTTTTTTCATAGAATTGCTCCTCTTATTGATGATTGTATTATTTTCAAGAAAGAGATAGTTGAAAACACTGCACTTAAAATTCTACTAATAAGATTAGTGATATTTAATAAGATATTTTCTAGTAACTAAACTATAATAAAGATTCTTAGAATGCAATAAAATTTTGGGATTAACGATTTTTTAAAATGAGAATAATTTCCATTTAACTACTTTTAAAAAAGTGATTTTTTCTTTCATCATACAGCTTTCCTATTTCTGCACCGATTATGAATACTGCGGCTGTGTAGTAAATCCAAAATGCAATTACAACAAGTAATGCATAAGTGCCGTAAATTTTTCCCCAGGTTTGAAAATGCGAAATGTAATATCCAAATGCAGTTTTAGCAGCAACCCATAAAACCGAAGCCCAAATTGCACCAACAAATGCTGATAACCGTCTGATTTTTTTTGTAGGGACTAAACGATAAAATAAATACATCAGAAATAAGATTACTAAAAATGAAATCAGTATTGTATAAAGCTGCTGAAAAATTGGTTGATTAAAAATTTGTAAATATTCCGTTGAATCTGCAATCTTTCTAAGAAGCTCTAAAAATGGAAGTGCAAGTATTGATGCAAAGAAAAGTAAAATCGCAATAATGATAATTAAAAAATCACGAAGTTTACCGAGCAAAAAGTTCACATCAATTTCCTGCCCATTGATTTTATTCAACACAGTTCTCATACTGCTAAAAAATCCGCTTGCTGCAAAAAACAATCCGGCAAAGCCGATGATTCCTGCTGCATTTTTAAACTCAACTACTTCATAAATACGACTGAATATAATTTGTTTGGTAAACTCAGCATATTGATCATAGGGGATTACTGTATTGATGAGATTAATAATTTGCAGCTCCATTTCTTCAGAACTAAGAAAATTTCCTAACACCCAGAATGCAATTAGTACTAAAGGGATTATACAGGTGAACAATGAAAAAGCAAGTCCGCCGGAAAGTAAAAATACATGATGACGATCAATTCTGTCATACAATCCGCCGAAGTAATGTTTTAGGAATGACCAGATTTTTGCCCACACAGGATTAAGATGAACAAGCAGTCTTACTTTTCGGTAAAGTTCATAAAGTTTTGATCTTTTAATTATGTCAAGAATTTTATTCTTCACCGCTCATTATTCTTGGTATTGTGTTAAAATAAATATCAGATAATTCTTTCAACGAAATTTCAAATACATTTTTTATTATCATTGATTTCCCTCTTACAAGACCAAGTCTGAAAAAAGGAATTCCTGCCTCTTTCAACTTCAACTCAAAATCTTTTTGTTTGGGATTTGAGATTGATACAATGATGCGTGACTGACTTTCTGAAAATAATGTAAAATCAATTCTTGATTTAATTGGGATTTCTATTTCACAGCCAATTTGTTTTTCCTGATTGATAATGCAACACTCAGCTAATGCTGAAACTATTCCACCTTCAGTAATATCGTGTGCGGATTTAATTAATCCATTTCTGATCAGACTTAAAATTGTCTCTTGCAATTTTTTTTCTTTATCAAGATCAATTTTCGGGCAATCGCCTGAAACACTGTTATGAATCATTTTAAGATATTCACTTCCACCGATTTCTTCTTTATCTTCACCAAGCAAATAGATTATATCGCCTTCATCTTTGAAAAATGATGTTGTGATATGATTTAAATCTTCAACTAGTCCAACCATTCCGATTGTTGGAGTGGGATAAACTGTGGTATCAGGTGTTTCGTTATAAAAACTAACATTACCGCCCGTAACAGGAGTATCAAACTTTTTGCAAGCTTCACCCATTCCCGCTATTGCTTGTGCAAACTGCCAATAAACTTCCGGTTTGTATGGATTGCCAAAGTTAAGACAATTCGTAACTCCAAGAGGGATACCGCCGGAACAAACAATGTTTCTTGCACATTCAGCAACTGCAATCTTCGTTCCTTCTTTAGGATTTAAGTAAACATATCTTGAGTTGCAATCTGTTTTCATTGCAAGTGCTTTGGATGTTCCTTTTATATATATAACAGCAGCATCACAGCCGGGACCAACTATAGTGTTGGTTCTTACCATTGTATCGTACTGATGATAAACCCATTGCTTTGAAACAATGTTTGGTGATGAAAAAACTTTAAGAAAAGTATCTTTAATATTTTTTGGCTGAGGCAGATTTTTGAAATTAAAAATTCTTGTATGTTTTAAATATTCAGGTTCTTTTTGTTCACGAATATAAACCGGTGCACCTCCACCGAGCACTAATTCAAATGCAGGAATCGTTGCTTTTCTTTCACCCTGATAATCTATATGAAGCAATCCATCATCAGTAACTTCTCCGATTATTTCACAATTCAAATCCCACTTTTCAAAAACTGCTTTAACTTTTTCTTCATAACCTTTCTTTACGCAGCAAAGCATTCTTTCCTGGCTTTCACTTAACATAATTTCATAGGCAGTCATTCCATCTTCACGAAGAGGAACTTTATCAAGATTTATTTTCATTCCGGCTTTTCCTTTAGCACTCATCTCACTTGTGGAACAGGAAATTCCTGCAGCACCCATATCCTGAATACCAATCAACCAGCCATTTTTAATTATTTCAAGAGTAGCTTCGAGCAAAAGTTTTTCTGTGAAAGGATCACCAACCTGAACTGAAGGTCTTTTCGATTCTGATTTTTCGGATATTTCTTCTGATGCAAAAGTAGCTCCGTGAATTCCGTCTCTGCCTGTTGATGAACCAACAATCATTACCGGATTTCCAACACCTTTTGCAACTGCGGATGCAACATGTTTTTTATTAACAATACCAACAGCCATTGCATTAACAAGCGGATTTCCCTGATACGATTCATCAAAGTAAACCTCACCTGCAACAGTAGGAACGCCGAAGCTGTTTCCGTAATCTCCGATACCTCTTACAACTCCGTCAAACAGATATCGTGTTCTTGAGTCTTTTAATGAACCGAATCGTAGTGAATTTAATGAAGCAATCGGACGAGCACCCATTGTGAATATGTCACGCATAATTCCACCAACTCCGGTTGCCGCACCTTGGTAAGGTTCAACTGCGGATGGATGATTATGACTTTCAATTTTAAATGCAACTGCAAGATCATCACCAATATCTATTAGCCCGGCATTTTCTTCACCGGCAGCAACCAATAATCTTCCGCCGCTGCGTGGAAGAGTTTTTAATTGTGCAATAGAATTTTTATAACTGCAATGCTCACTCCACATTACAGAAAATATTCCAAGCTCAGTAAAAGTTGGTGTTCTTCCTAAAATTTCTAATACACGATTATATTCTTCCTGATTTAATCCATGCTCAAGAGCAAGTTGTAGAGTAACTTCTGGTTCTTTCATACAGCTAAAAATTTTTCTTAAAAATTATGATGTGAAATATAAAGCAATGAGAAATAAATAGATAAGTCATCTGAGATGCTTAACAAAAAAAGCGGGCATTAAACCCGCTTTCTTTTAAAAGGTAATCAAGGAATCTTATTTCATCAGCAACATTTTTCTTACTGTTTTAAAGTCGCCTGCTTCTATTGAGTAGAAGTAAACGCCGCTAGTAAGATTGCCTGCATTGAAGTTTACTTCATATCTGCCGGCTTGCTGCAATCCATTAACAAGAGTTGCAACCTTTTCACCAATAGCATTGTAAACAGATATATTAACCATTGCATCTTTTGCGATTGAATATTTAACCAAAGTAGATGGATTAAATGGATTCGGATAATTCTGCTCGAGTGCAAAAGTTAAAGGTGGATTTACTTCAACTTCAACAGTATTTGAAAATACATATTGTCCGTCATAATCTATTTGTTTTAGACGGTAAGTATATTTTCCTGAATTAAGATTCTTATCTGTAAAGCTGTAAGCTTTTGGTTCTGTAGTTGTTCCAAAACCGGCAACATAACCAACTGCTTCATAACTGCCTCCATTGCTTCTCTGAACTTCAAAGCCCTGATTATTTTTTTCAGTGGAAGTGTTCCAGATAAGTTCTACATTATCATCAACTGCTTTAGCTGTAAATGAAGTAAGCTCTACAGGAATTACATAACTTAATTCTATATCGTCAATATACCAGTAATCAATATTAAAGGAGTTGCCGTTAAAGAATAAAGCTAACTTTAAATTTGCAGCATCAGTCACAGGAGTCGTAAATGACGTGGTTATTTGTTCCGGACCAACATTTCCGGTAGGATTGTTTAACTGCCATATTGGTGTATATGTTGCACCATCATCATAAGTAACTGCAATTCCCATTACACCACTTGGATTTGCATACCAATCAAGGTAATGTTTCAGACTTAAATCTATTTGTGTGTTATTGGGAGCCGATATATTAATAGATTTTAAGTAAGTAGCACCATTAAATGATGGAGTCCAACTCAATCTGCATTCCGGACCGGCTAAACCGCCAGAATTGTTTGATGACTGCACTGACCAATTAGTTAATCCTAAAGGACCAACAGGTGTCCAATTAGCTAAATCAGGGAATGGCTCAATAAATAAAGTGCCGGGAGACATTTCAGTTCTGAAACTCCAGAAAGGTCCGCCAACTCCACAAGTATCATTTTTACCAATAACTCTCCATCCATAAGATTTATTATACTGAAGTGGTCCGGGAACTGAAATAGAAGTAATAGCAGGACCGTCATAAATCATACTTAAGTTTCCATTTAAACCAAACCAAACTTCGCAATTAGTAACACCGTTTCCATTTGTCCAGCTAAGTTGAGATAATGATATTGGAATATTATTACTTCCATCTGCTGGAGTAGGATTACTTGCAGGATCAACCGGGCAAGGTGGACCAACAGTAACTTCAGCTATCCACGCCTGATAATTTCCTGTTCTATCATCAGCCCAGAATGGATATGCTTTATTATTTGCTGCAGCTATTCCGATATAATCACCCTGATAACCGCCAGCTAAACCAGCAATCGGTTTAGGTCTGAAGTTCTGATCGCTAACTTTGAAATTCGTAAAGCTAATTCCACCGTTATAAGATACAGCCATATAAACGCCTGAGCTATCATTGGTAGTTTCTCTGTTATCATAAAAAACTACAAATAGGTTTCCGGTTGATTGATCAACCGTACACCAAGGGAAATATTGATCTTTACCATTGTTGAGCGCATCGTCATTTACTCTTACAGGTGAACTCCAGGTTGTTCCACCATCAGTAGATCTAATCATCACAATATCCGGATCGGTTCCGGCTGGAGCAACACCTCTTTGAGGCCAGGTAATGTAGATATAACCATTATTTGGTCCGCCGCTTCTGTCAACAGCCATTGATGGGAATGAAGCAACTCTTATTGAAGTTGGTTTAATGTTTCCTCTTATACCAAAATTAATATTTCCGTTAGGAGTTAAAGCTCCATAAATTCTTGATTTTGTCCAGGTTACTCCACCATCGGTTGATTTTGCAAAACCAATTGCATCTTCTCCGGAAGGCCAGTTATCATAAATTGCAAATGCTACATACACTTCTCCGTTTGGTCCAGTTTGAACATTTACACCCTGAGCATGACTGCCTGGGTTTAGTGTTGAAGAGAGATTTACTGCAGCACTCCATGTTTGGCCAAAATTTGTAGAGTATTTAATAACTGCATCATTGTCATTAACACCGCCAAAATCTGTCCATACATCATAAAGACGGTTTTCAAAAGGAGAACCAACTTGCTTATCAATCATCAAATGATTTTTATCAGCTAAACTTCCCGGATTAGGTGCAACAGTGTAAGTTGTCCAGGTTGTTCCATTGTCAGTTGAACGAGCAATTCCTTGTCCGCCCGGATTGTCAATGAAACCAATATAGAAATAACCATTTGTACCGATAACATTTGCAGGATCACCACTGTTCGATCCCATTGATGGAGGAGGTTGATCAAAACCACTCCAGTTTAATCCACCGTTAAAAGTCCAGTAACAACCGGTTCCATATAATGTGCTCACAGGCCAGTTAGTTGTATTCGCTCCCCCAAAAAGAATATTTGGATTCGTTGGGTGAACATCAATGGACAATTCTGATTGTGTTGTATTTGTTGTCGGTCGTACTCTGTAATTTGGACTAACAACAACTTCAGTGCTTTCAAATTTGTAATTTTGAAATTTGGGATCTACTGGTATCCAGCGATAATCGCTTTCGTTAATACCAGTCGGAACATTGCGATCAATCTGTATTTTTGACCAAATTCTACTATCAGCGCCAAGACCACTTTGTGCAAAGTTTTGAAGTGAATTTAATCCAAACAGAATAATCACAAAGAAAACTATAGAGATTTTGCTTTTCATTACAGCTCCTCTAGTGATTGAAGATAGTTAGTTAATTTAAGTTGGATAAGTATGTTAAAGTTACAATCAAACCGTTAAATTTTGAGCGGTCATGAACCAGAGGAAATTTCTGATTTGATGAACGCCTTATTTTAGTTAAAAAAAATTCTGCCCGTTTACAAATTAAACTTAAATCATTTTTTGATAACTTCGCAATAGTTAAATAAAAAAAATTAAAAATGATTTTTATTGCAATAATCTTACCACTACTCTTATTGAGTTATACTATCTTAATAATTTCTGGTCTGAGAAAGTCTTTATCCGCTAAATTTAGTTCACCACTTAATTACGAAAATATTTCAGTTGTTATCGCTCTTAAAAATGAAATTAAAAATCTTCCTGCGTTGCTAAATGCATTGAATCAATTTAACTACAATTCAGAAAAGCATGAAATAATTTTTGTTGATGATAATTCGGAAGATGATTCATATAAGTTTTTAGA
>JAIMAZ010000226.1 GCA_023511695.1 Ignavibacterium sp. | reverse complement strand
CTCTTAAACTTACTCTTACTCTTAATATAAAACCCATCAGTATTTCCCAAACTCAAATTCTTCTTTGCCAACTTTTCTTCGCCACCAATTAAAGAAGTATTTTCCACTCCACATAGAAAAAATCATAAACAAAGCTCCGCCAATCAAATCAATTACATAATGATACCACAAATAAACAGTTGAGAAGATGAGTAAAGTTCCAACAGGAACAAGAAAATATCTTGTTTTGGATTTCAGTTTTATTGAAAGATACATAACAATTAAAGTAATCATTGTATGACCGCTTGGAAAAACATCACGCTGAACAACTTCTGCAGGATTCAGAGTTCCGGCAGGAATACTCTCACCTGTATTTACCATTTCACGCAGGAAATTGGTTAGAAACAAACCCGGCAATTGCTCGTTAATAGTTGAAAAATCATGAAGAGTAAATCTCGGTCCAATTCCAGGTAATGTAAAATATCCTAAATAAGAGAGGAAGAAACCATATACAACAGAGAACACTGCAAAATCCAGTGCGACAAATCTTTTCTCTTTTAATAAAGACAAGCCAAGAATAATAGGAAGCAAATAAAACATTCCGTAAACAATTTGTAGAATTTCAGTCAGTAAAGGGTTTGCAATTTGATAAAGGAAATGAGTTGGGTCTGTGCCAAACATCCAGCGATCAATCTGAATGAAGAGCCAATCATAATCAACTTGTCGTATTGGCTTAACCATAAACCAGAGTTCTTTAAATGTCAGTAAAATGACTGGTGCGATGTACCAATAATGAATTATATACCAGATTTTTTTGTCGCTAAGTGCTTCGAGATAAGAAATCAAAAACGCAAAAGCAATTATTGATATATTTATCAATATCCACGCTGTTGAATATTCGATTCTATCAAAAAAAATAATGTGAAGTAAAGAAAGAATCAGATAAAAAATTACAACAACAACATCGAATGCTTTTAGTTTTTTAATCAGTCGTTTAGCTCTATCCATTAAAACCTATTAATTTTGAACAGAATAATTTTTGCGGGCAAATTCGGCAAGCTTAATAAAGTCGGTTACATCAAGCTGCTCAGCACGAAGCGTTAGATCGACTTCGCACCCGCTGAAATTTAATTGTGCAAATATACTGTTCGACAATGAATTTTTAAGAGTTTTTCTTCTATTACCGAAAGAAGCTTTTACAATCTGAATAAAGATTTTGCTTAGTGAGTCATCAATATTTTTTTTAAAATCAATTTTTACTACTGCTGAAAAAACTTTTGGCTTTGGATAAAAAACATTTGGTGAAACCTTAAAGCAAAATTCTGTTTTAGCAAAATAGTTTAAGAGAACGGCGAGTATTCCAAAGTCTTTTGTTCCTTTTTTAGCAATCATTCTTTTCGCCACTTCATACTGAACCATAAAAACGGCATCTCTTATCAGTTTATGATTTTCAATCAACTTGAAAATTATCGGTGAAGTGATATTATATGGAATATTGCCAACTACTCTTAATTCGGATGAATTAAATTCACCTAAATTTATTTCTAAAAAATCCTTATTGATAATTTTAACCTGAGGAAAAGCTGCTCCGAGAATTTCAATCACTCTTTTATCAATTTCAACTGCAATAACTTCCGCACCACTTTGCGCAAGTATTTTTGTTAATGCTCCTTGTCCGGGACCGATTTCAATTATCTTATCGCCTCGTCCAGGATTAATAATATCAGCAATTTTTCTAATAATATTATTATCCTGCAAAAAATTTTGTCCGAATCTTTTAATTGGTTGAACCATAACTCAAAAAAATTTTTTACAAAGATAAAGTTACAAAATTCACTAAGATCTCTTATTGTAATAAAGGAAAATAAGTTTTAGTTTTTCACTGCAAATCTTAATAAAAATTCCGGAGAAACAGTGGAAGATAAATACATCATTAGTGTTGATATGGGCGGAACAAAAATGCTCGCATCGGTAATAAATTCTTCAAAAGGAATTATCTCACGCACTAAAATTTCAACAGACCTTGATAAAACTCCCAAAGATTATGTTAAAGATATTGCATCACTGGTAAAGACTTTAGTTGATGATGTTGGGTTATCTCATTCACAGATAGTTTCTGTTTGTTTAGGTGTGCCTGGTTCTGTAAATCCATATACCGGGCTTATTGGAATTGCACCAAATCTTGGAATAAAAAATTTCAACATTAAAAATGAATTAGAAAAATTAATTCCATATAAAGTGTTGATTGAAAACGATGTGAATCTTGGCGCACTTGGAATAAAACATTTTGGAGTTGGGAAGAATGCGAAAAACATTCTTGCAGTTTTTATTGGAACAGGCATTGGCGGAGGTTTGATAATCAATGATGAAATTTATCGTGGTTCAAATTTCGTTGCCGGCGAAATAGGTCATATTCTTGTTGATAAAAATGGCCCTAAGTGCGGCTGCGGAAGAAAAGGATGTTTTGAAGCTTTGGCAAGCCGAACTGCAATTGTTAATAACATAATCAAAGATGTTAAAAAGGATAAAAAGAAAAGTCTTCTTGAAAAACAAATTAAAGCAAATGAAAGAATAAAAAGTAAATCTCTGCTTAATGCAGTTCAGAAAGGTGATAAAGTTGTAATAAACCGAATGAAAGAAGCAGCTCAGATTACCGGAGAAGTTCTATCCGGAATTCAAAATCTTATGAACTTTGATATGATTGTTTTAGGCGGAGGTGTAATTGAAGCATTAGGAAAATTTTATATTCCACTGATTAAAGAAGAATTTTTTAAACACGCATTGGAAGATTCAGCAAAGAAATTGAAAATAGTTCAATCTAAATTAGGCGACGATGCAGCAATTTATGGAGGAATTGCTTTAACAAAAGAATTTTTAGGTATTCAGGTTTAATTGAACTGATTAAGTATTTTATTCAGTTCTTCAGTTTTCAATTCCCAATTTTGAAGTAACTCTTCAAGTTCTTTTTCTAATTCTTTAAATCTTTTGTTTGTTTGTTTTACTTCTTCGGGATTGTTGTAAAAATCCGGGTCAGCAAGTTTTGTTTGAATTATTTTTTGTTCATCTTCAAGAAGACTGATTCGCTTCTCAATTTTTTCAATTTCCTTTGTTAAGTCCTTCGTTGCCTGATATTTCTTTTGTCTTAATTCTGCTTCTAATCTTTTTTGTTCTTTGCGCGAAACCGACTCACTATTATAACTTTTATTTATGGAGCTATCGGAATTATTTGAGTAATTGTTCTCTTCTTCGAAAAGTTCTTTCCTTTTGTAAAGATAATAATCAATATCTCCGCTAAAAATTCTTAATCCTGATTTTCTAATGTCCAGAACCTTATTAATTATTGGTCTGAGAAAATCAACATCGTGTGAAACAATAACAAGTGAACCGGGAAAATCAATCAAAGCTTTCTGTAATATTTTTTTTGAACTTATATCAAGATGGTTTGTAGGTTCATCAAGTATGATGAGATTAGCTTTTGTAAGAAGAATTTTGCAGAGAGCAACTCGACTCTTTTCACCACCTGAAAGTACGCCTACTTTTTTAAAAACATCATCGCCTGAAAAAAGAAAAGAACCAAGCAGTGAACGAAGTTCACCAACGGTTTTCTCTTCGTTTATTCCATAAACTGAATCCAATACATCTAGTTCAGGATCAAGATTATCAGCAACATCCTGAGCATAATATGAAACGAAAGTATTATGTCCGATTATTCTTTCGCCCGAATCCGGTTTTAATACGCCTGCTATAATTTTTGCAAGAGTAGTTTTTCCGGCACCATTTGGACCGACAAATGCAATTTTATCTCCACGCTCAATTGTTAAATCAACATTCTTCAGAACATTTTTTTCGCCGTAACTTTTTGAAATTCCGATTAACTGAATTGGTATTCTTCCACTTTGAACCGGAGTTGGAAATTTTATGTCAATTTCATTTTTCGATTCTGGCAATTCAACTAATTCAAGTTTCTCAAGTTGCTTTATTCTGCTTTGTACCTGTCGTGCTTTCGTTGCTTTATATCTGAATCGCTCTATAAACTTTTCAGTTTCTTTTATCTTCTTTTGTTGAAGTTCATATTGATGAATTGCCTGTGCATCGCGTTCTTCTTTGAATTTGAGATAAGAATCATAATCACCTTTGAATGTATAAAACTTTCCGAGATAGATTTCGAGAGTTTTATCAGTAACCTGGTTAACAAAATTTTTATCGTGTGATACAACAACCAAAGCACCGCGATATGATTTAAGAAAACTAATCAACCAGTTCAGTGAATCAATATCAAGATGATTTGTTGGCTCGTCCATTAAAAGAATATCATTTTGTGAGATTAAAATTTTTGCAAGAGCAATTCTCATCTGCCAACCACCTGAAAATGTTTCAGTAGGTCTGTCAAAATCCTCTTCTTCGAATCCAAGCCCTTTTAATACTTTTTCAACTTTTGCATTTGCCGAATATGAATCCAATTCAACTAATCTCAAGTGGACTTCACCGAGCTGATGAATTAAATCATCACGCTCATCATTAGATAAAATTTCTTTAGAGAGCTCTTTCTGCAGCTCTGCTTCTTTTTCCTGTAATTTAATAATGTCACTCAGTGCTGAAGTAGCTTCTTCAAGAAGTGTTTTGTTGGCGTGTGTTACATTTTCCTGCGGAAGATATCCGATTGAAATATTTTTTTGTCTCTGAATCGTTCCGCTTTCTGGTTCGATTTCACCGGTGATAATTTTCAGAAGTGAGGATTTTCCGGTTCCGTTGGCTCCAACTAAAGAGATTTTATCACCGGAAGAAATTTTATAATTGACATCCTTAAAAAGATATTTTCCGTTAAACTGAAGTGAAACATTAATTAGATCAATCATAAAAAATTATTTTCTTAATACGGCAATCTTTCCGGTTTCAACACTATTTGCTTCTCTGTCTGATGCTACAACAACGTAAATACCTGAATTGACAAGATTTCCATCATCATCTCTTCCATCCCAGTAAGCAACTCTTCCGCCCGGAGTTTCAAGTTTTCTTACCAGCTTTCCTGAAACTGTTATGATTTTAATCTCGCTGTCTTTTATTAATCCATCAATAGTCACTAACTGACTTCCATCAGATATAACAAATGGACTGGGATAAATTGATAATCCGGAAAAATTGTCAACCGGTTTGATTGAAGG
>JAIMAZ010000225.1 GCA_023511695.1 Ignavibacterium sp. | reverse complement strand
ACCTTCTTTATAAAGTAATTCTATACTTATCAAGCAGCATTTTAATCCTGAATAATCTTTTTGAGTGATTAGATTTTTATTTAATAAATACTTTTCAAAGTTTACAAAATTTTTTGAACAACCTGGAATTTCCACAAGAGGTTGTTCCCCATCCACAGATACTCCGATTGGTAAAACATCGAGATAGTTCCACGGTGAAAAATCAAACCAGGGCACTTTTGAAATAATCTCTAAATAATGTCCGTAACTTAATGAAGAGAAATCAGTCCCAACCATAAGCACATAAGAATCAGTTTTACTTGTTAATAAATCGAGCACGCTTCCCTTTCCAAGAGGACTTTGTGGAGAATTACTGTAAGCAATTTCTTTAGTAATGTTTCCCCATAAAGCAAATGAATGAGTTGCTGAGCTTGTTCTTATAACATCATTACTCAATCTGAAAACTTCAGAAAGAATTCCAACTTTACTCTTAGAATTTTTTGAATCAAATACTTCAAATTCACCTTTAGATTTTTTAAAGCAATAAGTAAATGTTGGGAAAATTATTGAACCTTCAGATGAAATGACTTCTTTCAAAATGTCAATGACTTGAACGGGAGTAATGTCTGGAAAAGCTGAAAGTATTTTTTTGAATGATGAATGAATCAAAAGATTCTGGTTCTTTCTTACTCCGATTGAAAAAAGAAATTCTTTAAAATCCATCATAAATATTGACTTAAATTTGTTACAAATTATCTCATATCTATCCATACTGAATCTTATTTGAATAATATTTCTTAAATAATCTTATTACTAATTGGATAAATAATTAGATAATTTTGATAAGCAAAATCCAAATATTTTAATTATTCTACAATCACTTCGGAGGAGGAATTATGCTAGTAATAATTAAAGATAATTATGAGCAGATGTCTGTTGAAGCTGCCAGACAAGTTGCTTCTTTAATTCGAAAAAAACCTGATTGTGTAATTGGCTTCGCTACTGGAAGTACGCCATTGGGTCTTTACAAAGAACTTATTCGGATGCACAAAGACGAAGGTCTTGATTTTTCCAAAGTTGTTTCATTCAATCTCGATGAATATGTTGGTCTACCGCCAACTCATCCTGAAAGCTATCATTATTTTATGTGGGAAAATCTCTTTAAGCATATCAACATAAATCCATCGAATGTTCACATACCAATGGGAATGGCAGAAGATATAGATGCATTCTGTGAATGGTATGAAGAAAAAATAATTGAACACGGTGGAATTGATATACAAATTCTCGGGATTGGTTCAAACGGACATATTGCATTTAATGAACCTGGCTCATCTCTTGGATCAAGAACAAGAATAAAAACATTGAATGAAAATACGCGATTAGATAACTCCCGCTTTTTTAAGTCAATTGATGAAGTTCCTAAGTATGCAATTACTATGGGAGTTGGAACAATTATGGAAGCAAAGAGATTGCTTTTGCTTGCTAATGGAATTAAAAAGGCAGAAGCAATTAAACAAACAGTTGAAGGTCCGATAATGGCAAAATATCCTGCAACAATTGTACAGCTTCATCGTTATGCAACTATAATTGTTGATAAAGAAGCTGCTTCAAAACTTGAAGGTAAATACGATTAAGAATTATGGAAATATTTTCTGAACTCCAAACAGAAAATTATATCTGCTCCTCGAACTGTTAATATTCAGTTCCTCATTTTCATAAAGGAATCCAAGCTGGATTGTTGTCTTTTCGAGTATGTAGAATTGATAATCAACTCCAAAAAACTTTGAATCATTCCTGAAAAAATCTGCTTGAGTATTCCCTGAAACCGGATAGGAACCAAAACCTGCTTTTACTGATAAATAATTTTCACCATCAACAAAATATTTTCTTCCAATAATTGTAAAAGTTGATTTTTTCTCAGAGCCCGGCTCATTTACAAAATAAGGTCTGAATGAAATCCAATAATCACCTAAGTAATATCCAATGCTTCCAGTAATTATGTTGACTTTACTCGGAGAAAAATACAGATAACGATATCCGGCTGATAATTCAATATTACCTGGAATTACTTGATACAGTTCTATTCCGGCTCTGCTTTTGGGAAAAACTTTTCCTTCTGCAAAGCCAGTGTTAAGATATAAATAAGTTTTTTTTGAAAAGATTGTATAAGCATCTGCTTCTAATTGAATCTCTGAGTTTGTAAAACGATTTGCGAAATTCGCGCGAGGAATAAATGTAGCAAATGTTTCTTTGAACTGATATTCTATTGAGAAGTATTGCCAGGTTTTGGTGTTATCGTCAAAAACATCAGTGTTGTATTGAAGTAACAATTTATCCTGTGTACTTACATCAGTTTGATTTAATTCCTGAGTAAAAACAGATGAAGTAAAAATCATAATTACAAGTGATGAAAGTAACAAAATGTTTCTCATATTCTGCTCATTTATTTTGTGAAGAGATACCTTTCTTTTCCATACTTCCCCAGCTTCTTTTACCGAGAAAGAATTCAACTGTACCTTTAAATCGCCACCAGGCTGTTAATTGTCTGTAGCCAAAATTTTCAACAACTGCAGTTAAAAATAATATTAACAGATGCTTAATCTCTGGATATTTTCTGAATGAAAGCTCTTCAAGTATAACAGAAAGAATTGAAAGCATTATACCATAAAGAATTGCTGCGGATAAAAATGCAATGGTGAATTCAACTGAAAGAATTCCAAGCATTAGAGAAATAAAAAAGAAAATATAACCAATCAATTCGATGACGGGTCCCAGAAATTCATAAATCAAATAATATGGAACAGCAATCATACCCATTAAACCATAATTATGATTGAATAACAAATCTTTATGAAGCAGCAAACATTCAATTGTTCCTTTTTGCCATCTTGTTCTTTGACGCATAAGAATTTTTAATGACTCCGGAGCTTCGGTCCAACAGATTGGATCAGGAATGAAAGTAATTTTAGTAGCAGGATTTTTTAACCTGAAATATTTATGAAGCCGCATAACAATTTCCATATCCTCGCCGATTGAACCTTGTTTGTAGCCACCAATCTCAACAACTGCATCTCTTTTAAAACAACTGAATGCACCTGAAATTATCAATATGCCATTGATTGTATCAAACCCAGTTCTACCAAAGAGAAAAGCACGCAAATATTCAACTACCTGAAATCGTGCTAACCAATTTTTCGGCAGACCAACATTTATCAGATGACCTTTTTTAACTTCGCAGCCGTTAGCAATTCTTATTGTTCCGCCGACGGCAACAACATTTTCATTTTCAATAAATGGTTGGGCAATTTTCAGTAAGCAGTCACGCTCAAGAATTGAATCAGCATCAATCACAGTGATTAAAGGATACTTTGCAACATTGATTCCTGCATTTATTGCATCAGCTTTACCACCATTAACTTTATCCACAACAATTAGGTTTGATATTTCCTTTGATTTGTAAACTGCTCTGATTGGTTGAGACTTAATTTTATATAAGTCAGAAAATAAAATTTGTTTAAGTGAAAAATTTTCAATCAGCTTCTGAAGAGTATCGTCTTTTGAGCCATCGTTCACAACTACTAACTGAAATTGAGGATAAATTAATTGCAAAAGTGATTTTACATTTTCTACAATGTTATTGCCTTCGTTAAAAGCGGGAACAATTACAGAAATCGGTTTGTAATTTTTTAATCTGAAAATTCTTTCAAGATCAGCAAATTCAATTTTATTTTTATATTTCAGAATTCTGAAGAAAGAAACCAAATTAAGAATGATATAAATAGTGATGAGTGATAAGAAGTAAAACAGCACAATGTAGTTGAATATCATCAATATTTTAATAAATTCACTCATCTTCAACTTCGATAAAGTTTTCTGATAGAACCATTTTTGCTACCGCTGCAGCTTTTGAATCTGAATTACTTTTTGCAATAATCTTTAAAAGCTTAATTCCTTTTTCACCAAGTTCCAACAAAGCTTCGGCGGCAGCAATGTTAACCTCGTAAGATTCTTCATAAAGTCGCTGAGCAAAAATAGGCACAAGTTCTGTTCCTCCAATTTTAGCAAGCGATTCGATAGCAGCAGTTTTCACTTCGATGTCAGGATGTTCGAAATGTTCCCACAAATCTGGAATAGCATCAATACATTCAATTGCGCCAGCATACTTAATGCATTCAACAAGTAATTTTTTATTCGTAGAGGTCTGAAATATTTCAAGTACAACATTTGCTGCTTCTCTGAATCCGTGAAAACGGAAAATCTGTATTGAAATTCTTTTGTAATAATCATCTTCAAATTTTAATCTTTCGAGAAGATATTCACACACATCGGCTTTGTATTCCAATAAAATAGAAATAAGAATATCAGTGCTTAATTCCCTTTGAAATCTTGAAGCGTGCAAAATTGCAGTTGCATATTCGAGCGCATTAATTCTTGCCAAAGCCCGCGCACAGTAAATAAATATGTCAGCGTTTTTTGAATAGAGATGACCAAAAAGAATTGCTTTTACATTTTGATTATTTGCAGCTCCAAAGAAATATGCTGCGCGTATAATTCTTTTTGAGTTTTTGGATTTTAAGTCTTTAAGAAGATAATTGTAAACGGAAGTTTCATTAATTATTCTCTTTAAACTTTCCAGATCTTTACCATCAAGAAATGAGAACAAATCACGAAGCACCATTAAAAGATATTTATATTGTGACTTCTTAACATCTATCAGAAGTTTATTCGGATCATCAGGAGAACCGAGATAATCATAAAATCTTTTTTCCCAGATTGCGAGAAAATGTGCTTTTCTTTTTTCATCTGAAAGGTTTAATAAACGGATAATCAAAACAATAATAACCAGTAGTATTGAAACAATAAGTAAGAAAATAATTATTTC
>JAIMAZ010000224.1 GCA_023511695.1 Ignavibacterium sp. | reverse complement strand
CTTCTTTGTTGTAAGAAGCGGGAATCCTTCTGATAGGTCAACTCTGTAGAAAGCACCGAAATAAGAAATTGTATCAACTCCGGTTCGGGAAGATTTGCGAACGCCCTCATTCATCACAAGTTTAACTAAATCGTGATATTGTTTCATTATTTGCCTGAAAAAATTTTCTGAAAATTAGTGTTTGAATTTAAAGAAAGTTGAAGGATTGAAAAACATTAAATTTTGAAGAAAATGAAATCGTAGGGGCTGTCCAAAAAGTAAATTTATATGTCACGCTGATCCGTCATCCATCAACTGATTGAGACGGATTTCGAAGTGTGATTTTGATTAAAATTGTCAGTCTTCGACAACCTGCCTGCTGCAGGCAGGGCTCAGACTGACAATTTTTAACTTTTTGGACAGCCCCCATAAAATATTTAATGTTTGATTTCTTCGACTGGAATTACGGTGTGCCTCATTGAGTGAACTTTGTTTGCAACAGGCAAACTGATCTCTTTACTTACTCTCTGTTCAAAATAATCACGGAATCTTTCAACCATAAATTTCACTGGCCAGGCAGCAGCTTCACCTAAGGCACAAATTGTATTTCCTTCAATCTGATTAGCAACTGTAATTAATAAATCTAAATCACTTACCGAACCTTTTCCGGCAACAAGTCTTTTAAGAATTTTCTCTAACCAACCGGTTCCTTCTCTGCATGGGGTACACTGACCACAGCTTTCATGATGATAGAAATGAGCTATTCGGGCTAAGACTTTTACCAAATCAGTATCTTCATCCATTACCATAATTCCACCGGTTCCGATTGCAGAGCCAGCTGCGCGAAGTGATTCAGCATCCATTTTAACTCCTTCAATCTGATCACCGCGCAAAGGAGGCATTGAAGAACCACCTGGAATTACACAAAGGATTTTTTTATTTCCCGGAATACCGCCAGCATAATTATAAATTATATCAGTAAGTAGTGTTCCCGAGGGAAGCTCGTAAACACCTGGTTTATTAACATGTCCACTAACACCGAATAAAATTGTTCCCGGATGTTTTGGTTCACCAATGGAAGCAAACCATTCCCAACCTTTATTTATAATCGGCGGAACATTTGTAATAGTTTCAACATTATTTATTGTGGTAGGACAGCCCCATAAACCATTTTGAGCCGGGAAAGGAGGTTTAACTCTCGGATATCCCCTTTTACCTTCAATTGAATTCATCAGCGCAGATTCTTCACCACAAATGTAAGCTCCGGCACCTTTATGAATATAAATATCACAATAAAAATCAGTACCAAAAGTTTCTTTCATCTTATCTCCAACATATCCTGCTGCATAAGCATCATCTAATGCTTTCTGCATCAACTTAATCCATTTGTGATATTCTCCGCGAATATAGATATAAGCAACCTTAGCACCGATTGCATAACAACTTATTATTGTTCCTTCAATAAGCTGATGCGGGTTAAACTCGAAAATCTGCCTGTCCTTAAATGAGCCCGGTTCGCTTTCATCACCATTAACACAAAGATATTTTGGTTTATCAGTGGTCTTTGGCATAAAGCTCCACTTCAATCCTGTTGAGAAAGCAGCGCCACCTCTGCCTCTTAAACCAGATCTTTTAACCTGATCAATTATATCATCAGTTGATTGAGTAAAAGCTTTTTTAGCGGCAGTATATCCACCATGTTGAAGATAAACTTCTAACTTGTGAAAGTCTTTAATATCCGGCAGAACGATTTTTTCCATTAGTTTTTATTCTTTAATGTATCTATAATTTCGTTAACTTTTTCTTTTGAAAGATTTTCAAAATAATCTTCGTTTATTGCGAACATTGGAGCAGTGCCACAGCTTCCCATACACTCAACTTCCTCGAGAGAAAATTTACCATCTGAGGTAACCTGCATATGATCAATTCCAAGTTTATTTTTAACCTGATTCCAGATTTCATACCCGCCTCTTAGCATACAAGATACATTAGTGCAAACCTGAATGTGATACTTACCCATAGGTTTCTGGTGATACATTGTATAAAAAGTAACAACTCCTAAAACATCATGCGGATGCATATCAAGTAGTTGAGCTATTTCATTCATTATCTCAGTTGTAATATATCCATTCTGCTCCTGAGCAATGTATAATGCAGCCATAACTGCAGATTGCTTTTTAGGATATTTTTTTATCTCGGCATTAATTCGTTCTAAGTTTTCCGGTGTGAATTTGAAGCTCATATTTTATTCTTTAGTAATCTTTAAAAATTTGACGGTTAACTTCATTTATCCGCTTCACCCATTATTGGATCAATGCTTCCAATTATTGCAACAACATCTGAAATCATATGACCTTTCACTAAATGAGGCAATGCCTGCAAATTATTGAAGGACGGCGAACGAATTTTACATTTCCAGGGATGACCTTCACCTTTACTTACAAGATAAAATCCCAGTTCACCTTTTGAACCTTCTATGGCATGATAAATTTCTCCGACAGGCGGATTGATTCCGAAATTTACAATCATAAAATCGTGAATGAGTTCTTCCATCCTGGTATAAATTTCTGTTTTGTGAGGAAGTACTTTCTTAGGATTATTAGCAAGCACTTCACCCTGAGGCATTTTATCCAATATCTGTCTAACTATCTTTGCACTTTCTCTCATTTCATCAACACGAACAAAATATCGGGCAAGACAATCACCTTCAGTGTAAGTGGGAATGTTAAAATCAATTTCGTTATACTTGAGATAAGGCATTGCTCTGCGAATATCGAACTCAACACCAGAAGCACGGAGACTTGGGCCAGTTAATCCTAAATCAATAGCGTCTTCAGCTGAAATGACTCCGATATTTTCAAGTCTTTCAATAAAAATTCTATTTGTGTTAAGAAGTTTTTCGCATTCAGTCAGATTATCATCAAACTGATCGATGAACCATTTAACTTTTGCTAATGCTTCGGGTTGAGCATCATTAGCGACACCTCCAATTCTTGTGTAACTGTTTGTAAATCTTGCACCGCAAAGTATATCCCAGATATCAAGCACTTTTTCTCTTTCCCGTAAAGTCCAAAGAAAAACAGTAAGTGCACCAACATCCATTGCAAATGCACCAACAGCGACCAGATGAGAAGTAATTCTGGCAAGTTCTGCAACCATCATTCGTATATATTGAGCACGCGTCGGAACTTCTATTCCTGCTAACTTTTCAACTGCCATAACCCAGGCAACATTGTTAGCCATTGGGGAAATATAATCAAGTCGATCGGTATGAGGAATATATTCATAATAACTCATGTTCTCAGCCATCTTCTCATAACCGCGATGAAGATAACCAAGCTCAGGAACACAACCGATAACAGTTTCTCCATCAAGTCTCAGCAGTACTCTTAACACACCGTGTGTGGCAGGATGCTGTGGACCCATATTGAGAATCATCTCATTTTCAAGAGCATCTTCTATAGTTATGTCAGTATCTTTAAGAAGTGCCTGAACTATTTTCGGATGGACATCATCTTTAGTAAGTTTTTCCATAGGTAATCATTTTTTTGGTAATGGAAGTGAACCCGGAATTCCAAGAAGCGGAAAATCTTTCCGGAGAGGATGATATTCAAAATCCTCTGGCATATACATTCTTCTCAAATCCGGATGATTGTTAAAAATTATTCCGTACATATCGTAACATTCTCTTTCCTGCCAGTTTGCCGCACGCCAAACTGATGAAACGGAGTCTATATTGCAATCTTTTTCATCAACATCAGCTTTTAGTTTTAGTCTGAACTTGTTCTTTAATGAGAAAATATAATAAACAACTGTAAATCTGTTTTTGCGTGTTGCCCAATCAACTGCAGTAATATCTTCGCAAAGTAAAAACTGAAGTTCGGAATCTTCTTTTAAAAGTATACAAACCGGAACAATAAATTTTTTATCGAGCTTAACACAAAATTCATCTTTGTATTCAGAATATTCCAGATTTGCGTCAGGAAAAGCCGAATCTAATTTTTGTTTGATTGTTTCTTTTAAGTCCATAGTAATTTTAATTCGATTGAATTACATTTAATTCAGGAAGCTTAAGATTCTGAAAATCTCTTGCTCTTGTGTTTCCAATTTTTTCCTGAATCATAATTAAAGCATTTAAGAGATTATCTGGTCTTGGCGGACAACCGGCAACATAAACATCTACTGGTAAAAACTGATCAATGCCTTGAACAACTGAATATGAACGATACATTCCTCCTGTTGATGTGCAAGCTCCCATCGCAATAACCCATTTGGGATCTGGCATCTGATCATAAATTTTTCTAACAACATGTGACATTTTGTAAGTAACAGTTCCAGCAACTATCATCAAATCACATTGTCTTGGTGTAAATCTCATAACCTCAGAACCAAATCTTGCAATATCATACTTTGGATCGCCTACTGCCATCATTTCAATTGCGCAACAAGAAATACCCATAGGCATTGGCCAAACAGAATTTTTTCTCGCCCAGCCAATAATTGCATCAAGTTTGGTTACAAGAAAACCATCCTGATTTAATTTAGCTTCTAATCCCATTTGAATCCTCCTTTTTTATAAGCATAAAGATAACCTAATTCAAGTACCACTAAGAATATAAACATCGAAACGAAAACTGAAATTCCCAATTCGCCAAATAATTTTTTGAATTGAACTGCCCATGGATAAATGAAAATTACTTCAAGGTCAAAAATGATAAACAGCATTGCAACCAGATAATATTTAACCGAAACTCTTTCATTAGTTGTTCCGACTGGTTGCATACCACTTTCATAAGTGGAAAGTTTGCTTTTATTTGGTCTCTGAGGACCAAAAATCTTTGAAGTAAAGACTGTAACAACTGCAAAGATCAGTGCAACTGTTATTACAAGAAAAATTGGTATGTATTGTTCGAGCATTGTTTTTTTATTAAAATTTGCTGGCAAAGTTATCCAAAAATTGAATGATTGTCAATTTAAAGTATTATACTTCACAATGAGTATAAGGGCAATTCAAATTCAAATTGGCTTTAATTAAAATGATTTTTTTATTGCAATATTCCATAAATTTGAACAAACAAAGAACAGAAAAAATTGAGCTTTAATTCAAAGAAATATTTTACAGTTCTGATTACGATTCTATTAACTTCAATATTTACCGTTAATTTGAATGCTCAAACACGAATAGATAGTCTGGAGTTTTTGAGAC
>JAIMAZ010000223.1 GCA_023511695.1 Ignavibacterium sp. | reverse complement strand
TCTGATTTTCGTTACCGGATTGAATGGATTCGGATAATTCTGTTCAAGAATAAAATTATCTGCAAGATTGAAATCGTTTTCAACAGATGTCGGGTCAAATGTTGAAGCATACAAATCAACAGTTATTCTTTGATTAGGATTTCTAAAAGTACCAGCTTGCAATTGAACATGTCCGGTATTAGGCAAATTGTTTGTAAAGAAATGCACAGATACTTCTCTTGTTTCTCCTGGCTGCAAAGGAGAGCTTCCGAAATTCTGAGTTGTTGCAATGCTATCTATCCAGTCAGGATAACAATATTCGAAGCAAAGAGAAGTAGTCCAACCAGAGGGTAATTCATTTAAAGTTCTGACAACAAAAACAGTTTGCTCTGCCTGAGAAACATTTACAAGGTCAATATAAATAACAACTTCATCACCAATCGTATCATTAACAGTTGATTGCCGTGGAATGAAAGTAATTTCCTGTGAGAAGTTATTTATTGAAAATAAAATCAATAGAAATAGTACATAGTAAATTTTCATCAGCTTATCTCCCTGTAATAAAATTCTAAGAAGAAGCTGCCTCGAAAGAAAAATCTATTGGCAGCTTCTTCAGTTCGAATAGTTTTATTTTACCAAAGTCATCTTTTTAGCTGCAACGAAACTTGAGCCATCTTCACCAATTGCTTCAAGTTTATAAATAAAAATTCCGCTATTCAGATTACTTGCATTAAATTCAACATCTTGTCTTCCTGCATTCATTTTTCCATTGATAAGTTCAGCAACTTCTTCACCAATTATATTATATATCTTCAATGATACTTTTGAATTAACTGCAAGATTAAATCTGATCATTGTAGATGGATTAAATGGATTGGGATAATTCTGTTCGATAAAGAATACTTTTGGACCGGTAACATCAACTTCAACTTCATCTGAATAATGATAAGCTCCGCTATAATCAATCTGCTTCAGTCTGTAAGTATAAGAACCTTCAACTAATTCTTTATCAATGAAATTATAGTTTTGTTTTTCAGTTGTAGTCCCTTTACCTTTTACAAAACCAACAGTAATAAAATCATCCTGAGATTTTCTCTGAATTTCAAAACCGTAGTTGTTAACCTCTGTTGCGGTTGACCATCTTAAATCAACATCTAATCCGTTTGCCTCAGCGCTGAATGCAGTAAGTTCAACAGGAATAATTTGACTTAATGCGTAAGAAAAAGTTGACCATTGAGATGATGTTGGTACAAATGCGCTGGTTGTATTTGGTGCTGTAGCTAATTGTGCACCTGATTTATCAAATATAGTATGTGGATATGTTGCTCCGCCATCGGTTGATAGTTTTACAATTAATCTATCTACATAAGCAGAGGAATATTGAGCATAAGCCCAATCGAATTTAAGAGAATCAACCTCATTCAAACCGGAATACAGACCTGAGTAAAGAAAATCATTCTGTCCTGTTGAACTATAAGAATAAAAATCCATCTTAACTGATTTTGTTCCACCAAATGAAGGACCGTTAGCCCCTTGATATTGTGCAAAGGTAATTCCGCCATCCGGATTGTTTATTGTCCATCCGGGGGAAGGAAATTGTCCATCGAATAATTCATAATAAAAGAAATTGCTTAGCACTGAAGTTGGATTTTCAACAAGATAATCTCTATTGCTCTGAATAAAATCAAATGCAACTATTGGTTTTAAGATAGTTGGTTGATCAAATCCGTTATTAACATAGTTTTCTGCAACATAATTCCTGGATTTTGCTGCGTTCAGGACCTCTTTATTTGCATCGTTTTGAACAAACACAGCAGTATAAATCATACTATCAACCCAAACCGCCATATCAAGTGGATATTTGAAAGTAAAATTGTATGTGCCTGGTGCAGTGGGGATTGGAGTTCCTGTTGAATTCGGATATGCTCTTCTGAATACATCATAAAAATCTGTTTCTCCATTTGTTCCCGGCGCAGAATTATAATGAATATGTCTTTCGATTGCGTGAACTCTTAAATAATATTGCCCTGCAGGTAGTTGAGTGCTAACTTGAAGAGTTACATCTGCCTGAATTGTGTCGCCGGGTAATCTTGTATTTATGACTGAAAGTGAAATTGGTGTTCCAACACTCTTTCTTGGATAAAATGCATTTGGCAAACTTGGTGGATTTGAGTAAGGATACTCAGGATTTACAACCCCATCCATAATTACATGTGGAACTGCATTTACTCCGTAATAATTTCTTCTGTCATTTGCCTGAGTTGGATTATAAAGATACATCGGATCATTTCCAGGTGCTGGCCAGTTCATGTGATATTTAATCGCAACAATTGAATCAAATCTTGCAGCAATGAATGCATCAATCGTAGGATTATTTGCTGCACAGGGACCACAAGTTGAGCTTGTCCATTCTTCTAATAAAACATTTCTTTGAAAACCGGGTAAATAAAGTGTGTATTGAGTTATGGTGTTATTTGCTGTGTTCTGATCTCCGCTTAAATTAGCCGTTACATTGAAATTCATTATTTGCCCTGGTTGAATTGTAAGATTGTCAAAAGTTACAACAGTGCTTTGTCCGGCATTTAAAGAAGTTATAGACTTGTTACTTGAATATCCTACTTCATTAACGAGCATAGTAACAGTGAAAGCAGAAGCTATATTATTTCTTCCAAGATTAATAAATGAAACTTGCGGTGCAATTGTGATTGGATTATTGCCAACTAAGTAACTTGTATCTTTTTTTATGTTCAGGATTCCCACAGCAGCAACATCAGTATTAAATCTGTTTCCAATGGTAAGGTTATCAATGTATAGATTATTCCCATAGCCATTGATTGTATTGAACTGCACTTTTATCTGTGCCAAAACATTTAGACTACATACAAGAATAATTGATAAAAGAAAAAGTTTTTTCATAGAACCCTCCTCTGATAGTTATTTTATAATTTATTGATAAACAGATGATTGAACGATTTCTTTTGTATCGTTATTCTGGATAAATCCAATTGGTTTTAAATTTTCTAAATTCCATGTTGAATCAATTACATTCTCAAATAAAAACGAGTGAATTCCTTTAAGTTCGGAAAGTGAAATTCCATCATTTGAAGGCAACAATGTTCGGAGTACATCATAGAATTTCGTTTCACCATTTGAACCAGGAGGAGTTGAAAAGTTAATCTCTTTTTCAACCAATGCAACCCTAAGTTTTAAATTTTCTAATTCGGTTGAATTGATATTGCTGGTTTCAATGTTCATAATAATTTTTAGTCCCTTGTTCTCTACAACACTTGTAATTGCGATTGAAAAGTTTGTTGCCGTTTGAAGTCTTTGTTCGATTGCCTGTTTAATTTGATTTGAATCTGTAGGAACTGGTCGCAATATTCCATCAACAATTATTGTAGGTGCAAAAAGAATCTGATAGAAACTCATCCGGTAATCACAGAATGGTTTTGCTGTTAAATACATTGGATCAACGGGAGAAGGAAAGTTAGTTGGGAATTTTATAACATTTACTCTTCTTCCTAATTCTGAATTTCTGCTGATGGATTCGATTATCTTGTTTGAGATGAGACAAGGTGTACAACTTACATTCGCAAAATCTTCAAGCTGAACAATTTTTTCTGCATTCAGATTACTGTTTTGCGAAAAATTTATTTCGACAAAAACTTCACCAGTCTTTAAAACAAACTTATTTGGGTCTGTTGGTGGTTTTGTATCGCAACTAGTTAAAAATATTATTACGAATAAAGTTAAAACAAATTTTTTCATACTAATCATTCTTTTCGTTAAAATAAAAATAAACATTTCTTTATTTCATCAAAACAAATTTTTTAACTGCGCTTAATTCACCACATTGTAATTTATAAAAGTAAATTCCACTTGGCAGATTATATTTTGAAGCATCGAAATTAACCTCATAACTGCCAGCAGTTTTATATTCATCAACCAATGTTGCAACTTCATTACCCAACACATCGAATACTTTTAGAGTAACATATGTGTCACTCTGATCCGTCAGCTGACGGAGTCGAAGAGTGACACCGACATTGTCATCCTTCGATGAACTCAGGATGACAAATGGAATGCTGTATCTGATTTTCGTTACCGGATTGAATGGATTCGGATAATTCTGTTCAAGAATAAAATTATCTGCAAGATTGAAATCGTCTTCAACAGATGTAATGATTGTTTTTGTTATTGATTTCATTATAAAAGGTAAATTCGGTAATTGATTATACATCGTAACAAACTTGTTAATATCAGGTTCGTTAATTGAACTCAGATAATCAACTACTTTTGGTTTGATGGACTGAAAACAAACTTCAGCAGTAACTGTATAAGTTGAATTACCTGTAACTGGAATTCTGTAAGTTATAATATCACTTCCACTTCCTTCATTTCCGTTTTCTTTATTAAAATTCGGATCGTTCAAAGCGTTGCCAAAGATTGCAGTAGTATCATAACTCGGATGAGTTGAAGTAAAGCCAGCCGGAGGAATTCTGTTATCTTTTATGTATTGAGAAGCTCGTAAAAGTCTATTGGTTACATTACCATCTACATCAATCATTACTCCTTCATAAATCTGAACATCGTTTGTATTTCTGATTAAATCGTAATGAGGTTCATAGTCTGAATTTAAACCAACTATCTCACCGTTGGAATTCCAATTACCTGATTCAAAAATAATATTGTTGTTTGAATCCAGAACTTTAAGGTGAATCCACATTCTTCTGAACGGAATTCCTGTCGGTAGTTTATGACCGGCTTTATTTGTCAGTTTCACAAAAATGTTAAGTGAATCGTTTTCAACTAAATCTGTAACTTCAAGCTCCAATGCTTTTTGAGTGAGATTAAATTCTGCTCTTGCGATAGTTGAATCAAAATTTTCTGCTGATGCAGTAATGCCTAAGGAATCAATATTATTTTTAAGCATTTTCAACATATAAACATTTCCGCCAACAAATTCATGCTTCCAATAAGGTGTTCTTAAAACCTGATGAGCCGGAGGTATTGTTGCAATATCAATCGGTTCATAAGTTTTTGGCATATGACAATCCTGGCATTGAATATTTTGCGCTGAGTATACGCTGTTCTTCCATTCAAGATAAGGTGTTTGTTCCGGAAATTGACCGGCAAATTGTCCCTGATTATCTAAAAAAGGTGTGAACAAAGTATGACAAGTTGCGCACAAATCAGATTTATTCATATGTGTTGTGTAA
>JAIMAZ010000222.1 GCA_023511695.1 Ignavibacterium sp. | reverse complement strand
GGTAAGGAATAATGAATTCCTAACTCATCAAGAGTTTTTATTGTAGTTTTATAAATTGTTTTTGCAGAGCGAACAAGCGTTCCATCAAGATCAAAGCAAATGTGTTTAATTTCTGTCATCCGAATTTTCTTTATTTTCTTCTGAAGAATTTAAGTTGTTGCATTCTGCGGATTCACCGCGACAGCATTCATCAACATTATAACCACACACAGCACACTGTCCGTGACCGTGAACCCAGATAATTGTTGACGGCTGATTACACCAATTACAGATAAAGATTTCTTTTCTTTCCATTATGAGAAATTTTAACTTGTAAGTTTTATTAACGAACAAATTTTAATTATTAAAAATAAATATAATACTTGTATTTAATTGTTTTTGATTGCATTTTCGCTTCAAGAAAAATTAATCCGATTGGCACTCTTATTTCAAGGGTTTACTAAACAATAACCACAAATCAACAATAAAGGAGTAATATAAATGAAAAGGTTCGCATTGTTTATTCTTTTTGTATTTGCATTAATGTTTGCTGCAAATACAATTTCCTACGCACAGTCACAACCAGTGCTTTATTTCTGTGAGAGGTATGATAGCAGAAAAGGTGAGGTTGGAGTTAGTGACAGATTTACAACCGGCTTCTTAACGGTTATGGTAAAATGTGACTATCCATTAAATCTTACCGATTGTGCAATTCAATACGACAAATACAACGAACGCACAGGAAAGTTTGACTACTATAAAAAATTTTATTTCACTATTGAGCCGGATATGAAATATGTTTTCTTCTCTAAGAATGAAGAAAGCGATATGCGGTTTGATGATCCCGGTTTTTACAGAGTATTTCTACTCGATGAAGATGATAGAACCGTTGCAAGCTCATTGATTGAAGTCATCCGATAAAATATTTTATACAAAGCGGTATTTCGATACCGCTTTTTTATTTCTGTTCTCTCCTTTAGTAGCCTTATCTTTGCAATTAAAAAATGGAATTCAATACTATTATAATTGGTGCAGGACCAATCGGTTTAACCTGCGGAATTGAAGCAACCAAAAGAAATCTTTCTTACATTATCATTGATAAAGGGTGCATAGTAAATTCTGTATTTAATTATCCGGTTAATATGACTTTCTTTTCAACTTCCGATAGACTTGAAATCGGCGGAGTTCCATTTGTTTCGCACGGAGATAAACCTACACGAAGAGAAGCTCTTGAATATTACCGAAGAGTTGCCGACGCCTGGAAGTTGAAAATCAATACTTATGAAAAAGTTTTATCTATTGAAAAGAAAGAAAATCAGTTTATCATTACCACATCAAAGTCTGATTATAAATCTGAAAATGTGATTATCTCAACCGGTTTTTTTGATTATCCGAATCTTCTGAATGTTCCGGGAGAAGATTTACCAAAAGTATATCACTACTTTAAGGAAGCACATCCGTTTGCTTATAAAAAAGTTGCAGTTATTGGCGCTGGTAATTCAGCTGTTGATGTAGCTCTGGAAACATTTCGAAGAGGAGCTGAAGTTACCATGATTATCCGTGAAGAAAAACTGAAAGACAGCGTCAAGTATTGGGTAAAACCAGATATTGAAAACAGAATTAAAGAAGGTTCAATCAAAGCTTTTTTCAATTCTGTTGTAACAGAAATTAAAGAAGAAGAAATTATCATTAAAACACCAGAAGGAATTAAAACTCTTGAGAACGATTTTGTTCTTGCTATGACTGGTTATCATCCCGATTATGATTTTTTATCAAAAGCAGGAATAAAATTTTCTTCAGATGAAAATAAAATTCCTGTATTCAACCAGGAAACTTTTCAGACAAATGTTGAAGGTCTATTTCTTGCAGGTGTTGTTTGCGGAGGAATGGAAACCAACAAATGGTTTATTGAAAATTCAAGAGATCACGCAGAAAAGATTTTTAGTTATATCACACAAAACAAAAACCTATAAGCTTTACATTGGAATAGCTATAAGCCGTTAGTATTTTTACAGTGCCTAATAAAAGAAACTACAAAATAAACCTTAGGAGTTAATATGATAGATAAAATAAAAGAACTACTTGGTAATGAAGCCGATTCACTGCTGAACTACAAAGCAAAATTTCCAAAAGAAAAATTACATCTGCCGGGACCAGATTTTGTTGACAGAATTTTCGCTCCGTCAGATAGAAACATTAATGTTCTAAAAAATCTTCAATGGATTTTCAATACAGGCAGATTAGCCGGAACAGGTTACTTATCAATACTTCCTGTTGATCAGGGAATTGAACATAGCGCCGGAGCTTCTTTTGCACCAAATCCGGATTACTTTGATCCTGAAAACATTGTTAAACTTGCAATTGAAGGCGGTTGCAATGCAGTTGCATCAACACTTGGTGTGCTTGGAATGACCGCAAGAAAATACGCCCACAAAATTCCTTTTATTGTAAAGATTAATCACAATGAACTGCTTACCTATCCAAATAAATACGATCAGATAATGTTTGCAAATGTAAGACAAGCTTATGATATGGGTGCCGCAGCTGTTGGAGCAACAATTTATTTTGGCTCTGATGAAAGCACAAGACAAATTCAGGAAGTAAGCGACGCTTTTGCTTATGCACACGAACTTGGTATGGTAACAATTCTTTGGTGCTATCTCAGAAACGCGGCATTCAAAACAAAAGAAAAAGATTATCATGTTTCCGCTGATTTAACCGGACAGGCAAATCATTTGGGTGTTACGATTGAAGCAGATATAATTAAACAAAAACTTCCTGAAAATAACGGCGGTTACACTGCTTTGAATTTCGGAAAGACTCACAAAAAAGTTTATTCTGATTTAACATCAGATCATCCGATTGATTTAACAAGATATCAGGTAATCAACAATTATATGGGAAGAGCCGGATTAATAAACAGCGGTGGTGCAAGTGGTGAAAATGATTTTGCAGAGGCAGCAAAAACAGCAGTCATAAACAAACGCGCTGGTGGAATGGGATTAATTTCCGGAAGAAAAGCTTTTCAAAGACCAATGGAAGAAGGTGTTAAACTGTTGAATCTTATTCAGGATGTTTATCTTACAAAAGAAGTAACTATAGCATAGTAATTTTTTTAAGGGCTGTTTGGAAATTTTCAGGCAGCCCTTATTTTTTTAAACCTTTAAAGTCTCTCCTTCTGTTTTTGCAATTACAACTGTTCCGCAGCTATCACTGAAAACATTTACTGCAGTTCTGCACATATCAAGAATTCTGTCAACCGCTAATATTAATCCAACCCCCTCTAGAGGAAGTCCAACTGCAGTAAGAACCACAGACATCATTACCAGGCCAGCCATTGGAATTCCTGCAGCACCAATTGAAGCAAGCAAAGCAGTAATCACAACAATCATTTGTTGTAAGAATCCGAGTTCAATGCCATAGGCCTGAGCAATAAACATTGCTGCAACACATTCATACAAAGCTGTTCCATCCATATTAATGGTTGCACCAAGTGGTAAAACAAAACTTGATATTTTATTCGAAACACCGCTTTCATTTTCAACAGCCTGAATTGTGAACGGTAAAGTTGCTGAAGATGAGGAAGTTGAAAATGCTGTTATAAGCGGAAGAGACATTGCTCTGAAATGAAGATAAGGATTTACTTTTCCTATTAACTTTAAAATCAATGGTAATGTTATAAACATATGGATTGCTAATCCACTGAGCACAGTAGTCATATACACACCAAGGTGCTGAATCATAGATAAAAGTTTTGTTTTATCTGCCGCCTGATCAGCAACAATTCCTGTTACTATTCCGAAGATTCCAATCGGTGCAAAGAGAATAATGAACGAAGTTAGCTTCATCATTACTTCAAATGCAGAGTTGAAAAAGTCCGTCATTATCTGCTGAGGTTTTGAATCAACCCTGCTGATAAATACTCCGAATAAAATTGCAAAGAAGATAATCGCAAGCATATCAGCACTTGCTAAAGCTTCAAAAATATTAGATGGAATCATTCGCAAAAAAATATCACCAATACTTCCCGTAGATTTTGTAAGTTCAGGAACATCCATCTTAAATCCCAGGTCAGCTCCAACACCAGGTTTTATCAAATCAACCAGAACCAAGCCTGTTAAAATGGCTATAAGACTAGTTGAGATATAATAAGCAAATGTTTTAATTCCGAGACGGCCAAGATTTTTTGTTTCACCAAGGTTTGTTACACCCGAAACTATAGATGTAAAAACCAAAGGAACTATTATCATTTTTAGTGCGCGAAGAAAAAAGTCCCCGAGCCATCTTACATAAATTGAATATTCCGGAATAAAAAGTCCGAAGAATACAGCCACGACAAACCCAATCAGGATTTGCCAGTGTAGTTTGATTTTAAGCATAACTTTTATCAGAGAATTTTTGATAATATTTCATCGCAAATTGCATAACCTTTGGGAGTAAGTTTTATGGTATTGTGTTTTATTTCAATAAGGTTTTGCTCTTTCATCATCTCAAATTCCTTTGAATGTTTATCAAGCCAATCAGAACCGAATCTTTTGATATACTCGTTCAGTTTGATTCCGTCGCTTCGTAAAGCAAGCATTATGTATTCATCCCGTAACTGATTGTGGTTAAGAGTTTCAAAGTTCATCATAGCATTTTGTTTAAGCTCCACTTCTGAAATATACTTTTTTAAGCTTGAATAATTCCACCATCTTTTGTTTTGAATGAATGAATGAGCAGATGGACCTAATCCAATATAATCCTGATGATGCCAGTAAGCTATATTGTGAATACATTCATATCCTGACTTAGCAAAATTTGAAACCTCATATTGAAAGAAACCACTATTGTTCAAAAATTCAATTGTTAACTCATAAAGCTCGGCATCATAATCTTCATCCTGGATTTTCACTTTGCCATCTAAAACAAGTTTGTTTAGGATTGTTCCTCTCTCAAGAATTAGACTATATGCAGATATATGTTTTATCGGGAGCGAAACAGCTTGTTTAAGATTTTCTTTCCACTTTTCTTTTGTTTGTCCGGGAAGATTAAAAATCAAATCAATACTGATGTTTTCAAATCCTGCATCAACAGCATTATAAACTGTGCCGACAGCAGTTTGTTTATCGTGAATTCTTGTAAGAAATCTTAAATCGTCATCATCAAATGATTGAACTCCGATGCTAATTCTGTTTATTCCGGAATTTCTGAAAGCAGATAATTTCTCTTTATTTACTGTGCCGGGATTTGTTTCCAAAGTAATCTCAGC
>JAIMAZ010000221.1 GCA_023511695.1 Ignavibacterium sp. | reverse complement strand
GAATTCTACAGGAAGCATTAACAAATGTTGCAAGACACTCCGGTGCAGATAAAGTTCTTATTAACTTATTCAAATATCAATCAAATATAATAATGGAAATAAAAGATAATGGTAGAGGTATTACAACAGAGCAAATCAATGATGTAAAATCACTCGGTATTCATGGAATGGAAGAAAGAGTAATGATTTTTGGCGGCTCATTTACAATCGAAGGATTTGCCGGGAAAGGAACTTCACTAAAAATAGAAATACCTGTTTAGGAATTAAGCTATGAATAATAATAAAATCAAAATTCTAATTGCAGATGATCACGCAATTGTAAGAGAAGGATTAAAACAAGTAGTTGCTGAAGAAAAAGATATGATTGTAGCTGGTGAAGCTGAAAATGCAGAAACGATTATGAATCTTTTAGAAAAAGAAAAATGGAGCATTGTAATTCTCGATATAAATATGCCGGGCAGAAATGGTTTGGAAATTCTTAAAGACATAAAACAACTATATCCGGATTTACCTGTTTTAATTCTTAGCATGTTCAGTGAAGAACAATATGGCATTAGAGCAATAAAAGCAGGTGCTTCAGGATATCTTAAAAAAGTCAGCGCACCTGATGAATTAGTAAAGGCAATAAGAAAAATAGTAAACGGAGGAAAGTATATTACTGAAACTCTTGCCGACAAACTTGCCGACACTTTAGGTCAAATAAAGAACGAACTTCCTCACGAAAAATTATCCGACCGTGAATTTGAAATTATGTGCAGTATTGCTCAGGGGAAATCCGCAGAAGAGATTGCTGATGAGCTGGCAATTAGCATAAATACATTTTACACATACAGGAACAGGATACTGGAAAAACTTTCAATGAAATCCAATGTAGAAATCACGCAATATGTAATACGCAATAAACTTATCGATTTTTAAAATTATTGTAACATTTTCTGTTACAACCATTTCATAAAACCAATTCTTTCTGATAAAAGCCATTCTGCTTAGTTTCAGACAGGTTAAAAAACCTTTTATCAAATTTTATCTACAAAATATATCATCGGAGGTTCAAAATGTCTAACTATGTAAACGAGCTGATGGCAATGGTTAAAGCCAAACATCCTGGCGAACCCGAATTCCATCAGGCGGTAATGGAAGTTGCAGAATCTTTAGCGCTGTTATTTGAGCGTCATCCTGAATACCGCACTGCAAAAATTCTTGAGCGAATAATTGAACCTGAAAGGGTAATCATCTTCAGAGTTCCTTGGGTTGATGATCAAGGTGAAATACACATAAACATTGGCTACAGAGTTGAAATGAATAGTGCAATAGGTCCTTACAAAGGAGGTTTGCGGTTTCACCCATCCGTTAATCTGGGAATATTAAAATTTCTTGCATTTGAGCAAGTGTTTAAAAACTCCCTTACAACGCTACCTATGGGTGGTGGAAAAGGCGGAAGTGATTTTGATCCTAAAGGAAAAAGTGATTTAAAGATTATGAGATTCTGTCAGGCATTTATGAGTGAGTTATTCAGACATATTGGACCAGATACTGATGTTCCTGCTGGTGATATAGGAGTTGGAGGAAGAGAAATCGGATATCTTTTCGGTCAATACAAAAAACTCAGAAATGAATTTACAGGAGTATTAACAGGAAAAGGCTTGAATTGGGGTGGTTCACTTATCCGACCTGAAGCTACCGGTTATGGTGCAGTTTATTTTGCTGCAGAAATGCTGGCTACAAAAGGAAAAACTCTTGAAGGAAAAATTTGTCTGGTTTCCGGAAGCGGAAATGTAGCTCAATACACTTGTGAAAAATTAATCCAAATGGGCGCAAAGCCTGTTACTCTTTCTGATTCAAATGGATATATTTATGATGAAGAAGGAATTGATACTGAGAAATTGAAATTTATTATGGAAATGAAAAATGTTCGTAGAGGAAGAATTAAAGAATACATAGATCAATATAAACATGCTGTTTACACACCAGTTGATCCAAACTTAGATTATAATCCATTATGGAATCATAAAGCTGATTGCGCATTCCCAAGTGCAACACAAAATGAAATAAATGGTAAAGATGCTCAGAATCTTGTTCGAAATGGGGTCTTCTGTGTTAGTGAAGGAGCTAATATGCCAACCACTCCCGATGGCGTTAACATATTTCTTGACAGCGGAATTCTTTATGGTCCGGGTAAAGCCGCTAATGCTGGTGGGGTTGCGGTTTCCGGATTGGAAATGGCTCAGAACAGTATGCGATATAGCTGGACAAGAGAAGAAGTTGATACCAGATTAAAACTGATAATGAAAACAATTCATAAAACCTGTTATGATATTGCAGAAAGATTCGGAACACCGGGCAATTATGTAAATGGTGCAAACATCGGTGGCTTCTTAAAGGTTGCCGATGCTATGATGGATCAGGGTGTTGTTTAATTTATTGTTAATCAGAAATAATTCTGAAAGATGAGGCGATCTCTTGATCGCCTTTTTTATAGACCTTGTGATAAAATTTTTATACATTACAGTTAAGAAAAAAACTCCCTGATTAAAAATGAATCCGAAAGAACAATTCGAACAATCACTTGATACACTTTGGGTAGAACACGGTTATGGTCAAAGGTTTCAGGGATTTCAGAATCTTATGCGGCTTCGCATAAGAGATATACTTCTTGTATCATCTCTTTATGATCTTTACCTGTTTGAAGAAGATGGAAGACTTTATGAGTTGATCCGAAATGAATATCAGGGATTAAATCTATCTCACTCACCGGAACTTACGCGCGTATCATCCGGCTCAGAGGCAATAAGTCTGGCACAGGAAGAGAATCGCTTTGATCTTATAATTACCACTTTACACATCGAAGATATGCACCCCCTTAACTTTGCCAAGTTAGTGAAAAAATCGGGTTTGAATATTCCGGTTATACTTCTTGCTCACGATAATAAAGAACTTAAATACCTTTTACTTAATCCCGAAATAAATGTTTTTGATAAAGTTTTTATATGGCAAGGTGATTTTAGAATTATTATTGCCATTATAAAATTTCTTGAAGATAGAATGAATGTTGAGCACGATAGCAAAATTGTGGGTGTGCAGAATGTAATCTATATTGAAGATGATATCAGATATTACTCTTCCCTGCTTCCTATCATTTACACTGAAATGCTTAAACAATCTCAGCGACTTATATCTGAAGGCATAAATCTTTCTCACAAATTTTTAAGAATGCGCGCTCGTCCGAAAATTCTTTTGTGCTCAACCTATGAAGAAGCATGGTCTTATTACCAGAAATATAAAGAACTATGTTTGGGAATAATTTCGGATATTGATTTCCCCCGAGATGGGCTAGCAGATCCCAAAGCCGGAATTGAGTTCGCAGAAGCTGTAAAAAAAGAGATCAGTGATATTCCAATTCTCCTGATCTCTAACAACCCTATGAATCAGCCACAAGCATTTTCTGCCGGCGCATCGTTTCTGATTAAAGACTCTCCTACTCTGATTTATGATTTAAGACAATTTATGACTCAATACTTCAGCTTTGGTGATTTTATCTTTCGATTACCGGATGGAACTGAAGTCGCAAGGGCTTCAGACCTTAAACAACTTGAAGAAGCACTAAAGATTGTACCTGCCGAAAGTATAAAATATCACGCTGAACGAAATCATTTTTCAAACTGGTTAAAGGCAAGAACTGAATTCTGGTTAGCTCATCAGCTTCGTCCAAGAAAAGTTTCAGATTATCCCTCTGTTGAAGACCTGAGAAAAGATTTAATTAATTCGCTTCATATTTATAGAATGATAAGACAGAGAGGAATTATAACTGATTTCAATAAAGAAATTTTTGATCCTGAAAGCAGCTTTGCCAGAATTGGTGGTGGTTCTCTGGGTGGAAAAGCGCGTGGATTAGGTTTCGTAAATACATTAATCAATGATTACAATGTCCGGGAACAGTTTGAGAATGTTGTTATATATGTTCCACCGGCTGTTGTATTAGGTACAGATGTTTTTGATCAATTTTTAGATGAAAATAATTTAAGAGAGTTTGCATTAAACTGTGATGATGATTCTGAAATTACCAGAAGATTTATCGAAGCAGAAAAATTTCCTGAAGATGTATTAGGTGACCTTGCGGCATTTCTTCAACTAATTCACACTCCTCTTGCTGTAAGATCTTCAAGCTTATTAGAAGATTCTCAGTATCATCCATTCGCCGGTGTTTATGAAACTTATATGATACCAAACAATCAGGCAAACCCTCTAATAAGATTAAATGATCTTCTGACCACAATAAAAAAAGTTTACGCCTCCACATTTTATCAGGCGGCAAAAAATTATATCAAAGTAACTTCATATCGGCTTGAAGAAGAAAAAATGGCTGTAATAATTCAGAAGATGATTGGCAGCCGTTATAGGAACAGATTCTATCCACATATTTCGGGTGTTGCAAAATCATATAACTTTTATCCTCTTCCACCACAGAAACCCACAGACGGAATTGTATCCGTTGCACTAGGTTTGGGAAAGTGGGTAGTTGATGGCGGTGAAACTGTTCGCTTTTGTCCAAAATATCCTAAAGACCTGATTCAATTTTACTCCGCAAAAGATTCAATAGACAAAACTCAGAAGAAATTTTATGCACTTAAACTTGATGATACTAATCGCTTCGTCGAGATAACTTATGATACATTGGTTGAAACATTTGATTTATCCGTAGCTGAACAAGATGGAACATTAAATTTAGTTGGCGGTACTTACTCAAGTGAAAATGATGTTGTTTACGATGGTATATCAAGATCAGGAATAAGAATGGTAACATTCGGACAAATTCTAAAAAATAAAACTTTTCCCTTAGCTGAAATAATTGAACTATTGCTGGATATGGGAACATGGGGAATGGGAACTCCGGTTGAAATTGAGTTTGCAATTAATCTTCATCCAAATAAAGATAATAAGAAAGAATTCGGTTTACTGCAGATGAGACCATTGGTCGTTCACCAGGAAGTTCAGGACTTTGATATTAACTCAATTAGCAAAGAAAAAATTCTTTGCTCAAGTAATAAAGTTTTAGGCAATGGAATAATTACAGATATTTACGATGTTGTTGTAGTTGATATTCACAAATTCGACAGAGCAAAAAGTCATATCGCTGCACAGGAAGTAGCGTACTTTAATAAAATGTTAATTCAGCAAAATCGTCCTTATCTTTTAATTGGAGTTGGTAGATGGGGTTCTCTTGATCCCTGGTTAGGAATTCCGGTC
>JAIMAZ010000220.1 GCA_023511695.1 Ignavibacterium sp. | reverse complement strand
GAATGAAGAAAATTATTTTACAAGACTCATCTTGATTGTTTTCATAAATGAATCAGTTTCTAATCTACTGAAGTAAATGCCGCTTGCTACTTTTGCACCTGAAAAATCTGTTCCATCACAAACTGCCTCATAAATACCTGGTGACTGAACTTCATGATCCACCAACAATTTTATTAATGCACCCTGAATATCATAAATTCCTACAGTTACTTTTTCCTGACGAGAAATTGAATACCTGATTTTTGTTGATGGATTAAATGGATTTGGATAATTCTGATAAAGTTCAAACGAGTTAACAACAGGATCAATTCTTTCGACTGAGTTTGGATGAGGATTATCTCCATGGCATTGAGTGCATTCCATTTTTGTCATTACATTGTTTAATACTGCAGAACCGTGACATCCCAAACAAGCAGTCAATGTCGAAGGATCAACATATGTTGGAACAAAATTCCCTGCGAAGTGAGCATTCAGAAGTTCAACTGTTTTCGCTGCAAGATCACCCGTTACTCTTGCACATCTTTCTTTTCTTTTAACATCAGAAACTTTTTTCTGAGCATTCACACACCATTTGGTTACTGAGATGTGACATAACGGACTTCCGGAAATATTTTGAGGTAATACCTGATCATAATTATGAACGAGATATTGTCCACTAACAGCAACCTGATTTGCCTGATCAGTGGGAAGCATTGTTGAATTGTACCAACCCCACAGTTCAGTAATCAACGGTGTGGATTGAGATTTAGTTGTAACAAGACTTATAATTGCTGCGCCACCATTTAAACAACCACAGAGAGTACCCCAGCCAGCTCCACCACCACGACCATAAAGCAAAGTTTCAATTGGCATATTTGTCTAGGGATCGCCAAATGCAGTTGCAAGTGCCTGAACGATAGCTCCGAAAGTTCCGGATGCAAAATCTTTATCATTCCAATAAAGATAATGTGCCTGAATTCTTACAGCTTCGGGATCTAATTGGGTATATGGCCAGGGTCAGGGAGTAATTTTACTTCCCGCTTTCAGTGAAGCTGTAGTAATAATGCTGGATAATCCACCAACCGCAGCCAATCCAACGGCTGCTTTGAATGCGTTTGATAAGAAATCCTTTCGTGATAACTTTTCCATTGATGCTCCTTTCAAATAAATTAGTTAAGATTTATTAAACGGCTTTGTGCTTTAATGTTTTCATTTATTCTTTTATAAAACCTGTGAAACATTTCACAATCATTATTAAGAATTCCGGAAATACGTTCACATAATGTTTTTTCGATATGTTCCATTACCATACAGGTTGTCCTCAATCCCTTATCTGTTAGAATGACATTCTCATATCGTTTATCATTATTATTTATTTGTCGGGTAATCAAATGTTTTGATTCCAGACTTGAGAGGATTTTTGATGTAAGTGTTGGTGACAGTTAAAAATATTCCGAAATCTCTCTTACCGAGTTTGGTTTATGGCTATTAGCTATAATTAATAACTTTACCTCATTTTCATTAAGATTGAAATGATATTTCAAGTCATTATAAGTGTTTTTTACAACGGAACAGAGATTAATAAATCCTAGTGAAAATTTAGTTTCTTCTGAAATCATAATTAACTCAATTAAACAGTTGAATCTTTTCATTAGTTATACCAGTGAAAGTAAGTTATCAGGTGGGAAATAATTCTGAAAATGAATTGACTTTGAAATGATTATTTCATAATTGAGAAGTTAATAAAAAAGTTTTTTCAATTGTTGTGATTGATATTTATTCAGAAAATCTTTCCCCTTATTTACTTAAAACGACTGGAAATATTAATGATTCGCAGTAATTAAATCATTATATAAAATAAAAAAGGTTGCTCGTTCAGCAACCTTGATTAATTTGAGAGAATTTAAATTGAATTAATGTTTATGCTCCATCTTTGGCATTTTCATTTCCTGCGCTTTGGCTTTAACCGTTAACTTACCTGCATTCTTAAAGAAAAGAGTAATTTCACCTTCATCATCTTTCTTAATCTCTCTTTTTAATTTGATTAACATAATATGATGCGCTCTTGGTTTTAATTCAAATGTTGATTTTGGTGGAATTACTATAAACGGAATCTGTCGCATTCCCATCATATCATCTTTCTGATAAGTTTCATGTATCTCAGCTCTGTTCACAAAATCGCATTCAACCTTGTAAAGAGTATCGGGAATATCAGTTGTGTTTTCAATCTTCATAAACAGAGCCGTAGTTTGACCCTTTGCACTGATTCTCATCCACGGTTCTTTGATTTTTATTTTATCATCTGGTGATGAAAAAAATATTAACAGAGCTAATAATAAATTCATTCTTAATCTCCTTTCATTTTATAAATTGATAATTACTTAGTGACTTCAAGCTTTAATGACATTTTAGTTCTGTCACAAAAGCACAGTGATCTAAAATAAATTACTCCAAAAGATATTTTATGTCGTTAACGATTTCATTTACATCAGCAATGCTTCCAACATAATTTTTCCTAAGCACTCCGTCCTGATCAATTAAAGAAATCCTGTCGGTGTGAATAATGTAATAAGAAAGATTTCCATCAGCATCGTAAGAAGAGTCAGCTGGTACTGCTTTCACATCGAATTTTAGCATTACTTCTTTTGTATTCTGTTCGTCTCCAGTTAGAAAATTCCATCTACTGAAATTTATATCGCGAATTTCACCATACTTTTTTAATACTTCTGGTTTGTCACGATTTGGGTCGAATGTAATTACAACAAAACGAACCTTATCTAATTCCTTTTCAGATAGTTTAGACTCAGCTAACTGCATATTATGAGTAGTCATCGGACAAATATCCGGACAATGTGTATAAACCATTGCCATTAATGTAATTTTTCCTTTAACCAGTTCCGGAAACTTTACTTCTATACTATCCTGATTAAGAAATTTATTTTGAGTTCTGGAAATATCCTGCTTCAAAGGGAAGTGCTCGTAGCAGCCGGTTAATGATAACAGAGTAAGAGTAAGAGTAAAAGTAAGATTTAGAATTTTAATAGTATTTAGTTTTTTATTCATAGTAAACATTTCTGAATTCTTTTAACAAAATTAAGTGATTAACTCTCTTAATAAAAGATAAATTCTTTTCTTAGTTTTGGATTGTATTTTTTTACAATCGCAAATAGTAAAAATGAATTTTGAAAAAAACTTAACTGACATGCCAATTGAAGATTTCCGTGCTAGTGGAAAGGAACTTATTGATTGGATTGCTGACTATCTTCAGCAAATTGAAAAATATCCTCCACTATCAAAAGTAAAATCAGGTGAAATTTATTCCCGAATACCAACTGAACCACCAACTAAAGGCGAAGATATTGAAAAAGTTTTATCCGATATTGATAAAATATTAATTGATGGAATAACACATTGGAATCATCCCGGATTTATGGCTTATTTCAATTCCACTTCAAGTATGCCTGGAATTTTAGCAGAGATGTTATCAGCAGCTTTTAATGCAAATGGAATGCTATGGAAAACCTCTCCGGCATTTACAGAACTTGAAAAAGCAATGATGAATTGGCTCAGGCAAATGGTTGGTTTACCTGAAAATTATTGGGGAATTATTTACGATACAGCTTCAACAAGTTCGATGCACGCAATTGCTTCTGCTCGTGAGCAGCTTAATCTTGGAATAAGAGAGAGTGGAATGACTGGTAGAAACGATTTGCCAAAATTAAGATTATATTGTTCAGAACATGCTCATTCATCAATTGAAAAAGGTGCTGTTACTCTTGGAATCGGATTGAATGGAGTAAAAAAAATATCTGCTGATGATAGTTTCCGAATGATTCCTGAAAAACTTGAGCAGGCAATTAAAGATGATTTAACAAATAATATAAAACCATTTTGTGTTGTTGCAACAGTTGGTACAACTTCAACAACAAGTGTAGATCCGGTTAAGGAAATTGCTGCAATCTGTGAGCGTTACAATCTTTGGCTTCATATTGATGCTGCCTATGCTGGAGTAACCGCAATGATTCCTGAAATGAAATGGATTACCAATGGTTGGGAGCGTGCCGATTCATTAGTTATCAATCCGCACAAGTGGATGTTTACACCAATGGATTTGAGCATCTACTTTACACGTAAACCTGATATTCTAAAGAGAGCATTCAGTTTAATACCTGAATATCTCAAGACGCAAGTTGATGATGAAGTTGAAAACCTAATGGATTATGGAATCCAGCTTGGAAGAAGATTTCGTTCACTTAAACTTTGGTTTATCATTCGCTATTTTGGTGTTGATGGATTAGCCGAAAGAATAAAAGCTCACATTGAACTTGCTCAGGAATTTGCTAAATGGGTTGATGATGAAAAAGATTTTGAACGAATGGCACCTGTTCCATTTTCTACTGTTTGTTTCAGATATAATCCCGGAAATCTTTCTGAAGATGAATTGAATAGAGTGAATGAAATGCTATTAGAAAAAATTAATCAATCAGGAAAAATATTTTTATCTCACACAAAGCTTGATGGTAAGTTTACAATCAGATTAACAATTGGCAGCATTAGACACGAGCGGAAACATATTGTAAATGCTTGGGAAGTTATTAAGTCAATAGCACGCAGATGACTCGGATTTATCGGATTATCACGGATTAAAAAATGGATTCAATTTTGCAATTTGCTTTGCTTGCTTTTACATCATTATTTACAATGGTAAATCCTCTTGGTGTTATACCGGTTTTTACAACTCTTACAATAGGAATGACTTCCAAACAAGCAGCCGCAATTGCTCTTAAAGCAACATCCACAGCTTTGATTGTACTTTTACTTTTTACTTTCGGTGGAAATTTTATCTTTGATCTTTTTAACATTTCTGTAAATGGATTAAGAGTTGTAGGTGGAATTCTTTTTTTCCTTTCAGGTTATGATATGTTACGCGGAAAATTGACCCGAATAAAATCAGAAGGAGAAGAATCTATTGAAGCAGCCAAAGATTTTGCAATAACTCCGCTTGGTGTTCCAATGATTACTGGTCCTGGTGTGATTACAATTTCAATCGTAATGATGAACGATGCACCGGATATAACTCATAAATCTTTACTCATTGCATCAATTTTGGTTGTAATGGGCTTGACTCATCTTATTCTTTTAAGTTCCAGAAGAATTATTGGTTTCCTTGGTGAGAGCGGAAATAAAGTGCTTACAAGAATTATGGGTTTAATAGTTATGGTAATTGCAGTGGAATTATTTTTTAGAGGATTAAAACCAATTATTCAGGATATTATATACAAATAAAAAAC
>JAIMAZ010000219.1 GCA_023511695.1 Ignavibacterium sp. | reverse complement strand
GCATAAAAATATAATTGCGTATATTTAATTGGTTCAAGAATTTGAAATGAAAAGACAGATTCGTTACCAAGAAATATTCTTGATATAGCACTTGCTGAAACCGAAGCAATGATTAAGGCCGAAAAAGTTGGCGTATGGAAATCATTTAATAAAATAATCTCCAATGTAAAGAAAACACCTGCTAAAGGTGTGTTAAAAATTGCAGCTATAGCAGCACCTGCTCCTGCAGCAGTAAAAATTCTTACTCTTTCATCATCAAGTGAAAAAAGATTTGAAATTTTATTTGCTAAACCACCTCCTAGTTGGGCAGCTGGTCCTTCTGGTCCTAATGTTATTCCTGACCCTAAGCTGATTACCGGAGCAAAAAAATGAAAAATTGTTGTCCTGAACTTTATTTTTCTCTCTTTAGTAGCTACTGTCTTTACAATTTCATAAACACCTTTTCTTTTTGCTTCCTCCGGAGAAAATTTTATCATCAACCCTTGAATTAACATTCCAATTGCAGGAAGTAAAATTACTGCAGCGCTACCTAAGAAAAATAATCCTTCTTTTGTTTGCTCGAAAAAAACTGAATTGAAGAACTCAATCGCATTATGAAATATCACCGCCGCAAAACCTGCTACAACGCCTATCAAAACAGAAAAGAAACTGAATACTGCATAATCGGTAAATTCAGTAGTCCTGAAAAGTTTAGGATAAGTTAGAAGACTCGACTGAGCTTTATCAATTATCTTTCGAATTATATTTTTCAAAATTTTCTGATCAATATTTATAAAATCCTTCCCCTGTCTTTCTTCCCAATTTGTTCGCTGCTACCATTTTCTTCAATAATGGACAAGGTCTGTATTTGGGATCATTATAGCCATTATATAATACTTCCATTATTGCAAGGCAGACATCCAGCCCAATAAAATCAGCTAATGTCAATGGTCCCATTGGATGATTCATACCCAATTTCATCACAGTATCTATTGCTTCTTTAGATGCAACACCTTCCATCAAAGCAAAAATTGCTTCATTGATCATCGGCATTAGTATTCTGTTCGAAATGAATCCAGGGTAATCAAAAACTTCAACCGGAGTTTTATCCAACTTGAGTGTTAATTCTTTTATAATGTTATAAGTTTCGTCTGATGTTGAGTAACCTCTTATTATTTCAACTAATTTCATCACAGGAACAGGATTCATAAAATGCATACCGATAAATTTATCAGACCTGCAAACAGAAGAAAGTTCCGTAATTGATATTGAAGATGTATTTGAAGCAAATATAGAATCTTTTTTTATTTTATTCTCTAATTCTTTGAATATATTTAGCTTAGCTTCTTTATTCTCGTATATTGCTTCGATAACTAAGTCAACATCATTTGGTACTGAATTAACACCGATTACCTTGTGAATATTTTTAATTGTCTCTTCTTTTTGAGATGCAGTAATAACCTGCTTATTGACTTGTCTATCTAAATTAGATGAAATAGTCGAAATTGCTTTTTCGAACCTTGCTTCATCCATTTCTGTAAGATAAACCTGAAAGTTTTTAAGGGCGAAAACGTGAGCAATACCGTTACCCATTGTTCCCCCGCCAATTACAGCTACTTTTTTTATTTCCATACTTCCCTCCTTTTAGTTGTAGTTCTTTACTATTAATGCTGAAGCTTCTCCTCCACCAATACATAACGAAGCTAATCCATATTCAACATTCCTTTTCTTCATTTCATAAATTAAAGTAGTCAAAATTCTCGCACCGCTCGCACCAATAGGATGTCCTAATGCTACAGCGCCACCATTCACGTTTACTTTATCAACACTAAGATTTAATAATTTATTTACAGCCAATGAAACGACTGCGAAAGCTTCATTTATTTCGTAAAGATCGATGTCATTAACAGTCATATTAACTTTTTTTAGTACTTTATTTATAGCATCTGCAGGAGCAGTTGTGAAATCGATTGGAGCTTTAGCAGCTGAAGCTTGAGCTACAATTTCAACTAATGGCTTAAATCCAAGTTGTTTGGCTTTTTCTTCACTCATAATCAGTAATGCTGCAGCACCATCGTTAATGGAAGATGCATTTGCTGCTGTTACAACTCCATCTTTTTCAAATACAGGTTTTAGTGAAGGAATTTTTTCAAAGATCACTCTTTCTGGTTCTTCATCTTTATCTACTATGGTTTCGCCTTTTTTGCTATCAATTTTTATCGGAATGATTTCATCTTTAAATCTTCCTGATTGTGTTGCCTCGATTGCTCTTTTATAAGAGTTGATTGCGAATTCATCTAATTCTTCCCTGCTGAACTTAAATTCCTTCGCGCAAACTTCTGCACAGCTACCCATATGAATTTGATTATAAACATCCCAAAGACCATCAAGAACTATTAAGTCCTGAATTTCTCCATGACCAAGTCTATAACCATTGCGTGCTTTGGGAAGAATGTAAGGTGTATTAGTCATACTTTCCTGTCCACCAGCAATAATTATCTCTGCATCACCTGTAAGAATGGCTTGTTGTGCAAGCATTACAGCTTTAAGCCCGCTTCCGCACATTTTATTAATTGTCATACACTCAACTTTATTAGGAAGACCAGCAAATAAAGCAGCCTGACGAGCAGGTGCTTGACCTTGTCCACCCATTAAAACATTACCCATTATAACTTCGTCAATCAATTTTGAGTCAATGCCGGAATCTTCAACAACAGCTCTTATTGCAATTGAGCCAAGTTGTCCAACAGTGAAAGATGAGAGTGTTCCGTTGAATGATCCAATTGGGGTCCTTTTGGCTGAAACAATTACTACTTTTTTCATGGCAAGAAATCCTTTTAGTTAAAAATTTATATACTAAAATTAAAAATAAAATTTCTAAAAGACAGATTTATTTTGTGTTAATAACTGCTGCAATTTCAGCAATGACATTACTGATGGCAAGATTAAGATTTATGTTATTTTTTAATCGAGAAGAAATTTCATCTAATCGGTTTGCTAGAGGTAATAGATTAATATCGGGATATCTGGAATGAAATTTTTCAAAAGTTTCTATATAATCACTGAAAAGAATATTTCCTGAATCAGACCTGAATTTTATAAAGTCATTTAACCATTGAATAAGTAAAGAAATTATTAAAGAGAAATATTCATTATCAGATTCTTTACTAATATCATCAAATTCGGAGTAGGCAGAATGGAATTTCTTGCCAAAAGAATATCGCAATATCTTAATTGCTTTATCTTTCATTTCATCTAAACCATAATTAATTAGCTTCAAAGCATTACTTACTGAACCATTCGAAAAAACAGATACTTTTTTTGCAAGTGCAGCATCAATATTGAAATTGTTATTTAAAATCTTTTCCACATCTGAATTATTTAATGGATGAAAATTTATAATCCAGCATCTTGATCTGATTGTTTCCCGAAGTCTTTCGGGATAGTGTGTTACTAATATGAAAATAATGTTAGCAGGAGGTTCCTCAAGATTTTTAAGCAAAGCATTTTGAGCTGCATCATTCATTAAATGTGCATCCGAAATTATAACAACCCTCTTAACCGTTTCATCATAAGATAAAGAGAGAAAGTGATTAATATCTCTGATAGAATTAATCTTGATATTATTTGCTTTTGGGATTTGAATTTTGTAAAAATGATTTAAAGATTTTTTTGATAATTCTTCGTGAATTAGTTCAATCTCATCCTCTTTAAGTTTCTCATAGGGATTATCATCATCAGTTTCATTTTTACCGCGAGGAAGTGGAAAAATATATTTGATAAATGGCTCAGATAAATTACCAATCTGAGTGATATGTTTTCTCTTTTTCTCCTCAGGTAATTCAGAATTATGAACTAATGCCTGAGCAAATCTTATAGCAGTATCTTCTTTACCTACTCCCTCAAGTCCTTTGAAAAGAAAAGCGTGAGATACTTTTCCTGATGAAATGATTCGATCTAAGGTCAGTTTAATTTTTTCCTGACCAATTATTTCGTTCAAAGGATTATTCATAAAAAAAGGCGCCTGAGAGCGCCCATGGGTTAATTTTCATCTTCGTTATAAAAGAAGTCTTCGTCGGATGGATAATCCGGCCAGATATCCTCAATTGACTCGTAAGGTTCGTCAGAATCTTCGAGCTCTTTTAGGTTTTCTATTAATTCGTAAGGTGCACCAATTCTTTCAGCATATTCAATCAACTCTTCTTTTGTTGCCGGCCAAGGTGCATCATCTAAATAAGAAGCTAATTCGACCGTCCAGATCATATTTATTTTTCTCCCACTCTTTTAGATAATTTTTTTGATTCAAAATAATTAAAATCTTCAAAGAAATAATTTATAGGGTCTTGCGGAACGCCATTATAATGAACCTCATAATGTAAATGGGGTCCTGTCGAAAGACCTGAGTTTCCAGTCAAAGCTATACGATCTCCTCTCATAACATTCTGACCTTCTTTCACCAAGCTCTTTGCTAGATGAGCATAGACCGTTTTATAACCAAATCCGTGTTCAATTTCTACTGTTAACCCATATCCACCTCTTGGTCCAACATAAGTAACTTTCCCTTTTCCGGGTGCAAAAACCGGAGAACCAACATCAGTCAATATATCCAAACCTTCATGCATTTTCATTACTTTTAGGATCGGATGTAATCGCATTCCGAATCCTTCAATTGAATAACCGCCAGTTGTTGGAATAATTGCTGGTAAAGATTCGTAAAAAGCTGAATTGTCTTTCAGTCTTTCGGTTATTCTTTCGTATTCCTTTTTCTCTAACTCAAATTTGCTTGTCAAAGTTTCAATAATCTTTAAAGAACCTGATATATCTTTATCTTTTGAAATTAGCATTGATATCTCTTCCCCAAAAATATTTCCACCTGTACCCGGGACATTTTCAGATGTAAGAGGAGTCAAATTTGTAAATTTCCTTAAATTGGAACTCACTTCAGACAAATATTCTAATTCATCCTTAATAGACGCATATTTAGCACTTAAGTTCTTAATTTGCTCTTTTAAAAGAATATTCTCCTGCTCCAGTTGAGCTTTATCCTTAGAGTTAAACAAAGTGAAAAGAAGATAGTAACTGCCGAAAAGCAAAGAACTTAGAATAATTGATGAAACTATTACGAAAGTAACAGTTTTCGCTTTAAAGTTCTTAATTTCGACGAATTTTAAGTTCTTATTTGAGTAGTAAAAAAATTTTTTCATAAGGTGATGCAACTTATATAAATGAGAGTGATTTGTCAATATTAAGTATAAGAAAAAATACTACTCAAAATCATGCTCAAAATAGTTAACTCCACGATTA
>JAIMAZ010000023.1 GCA_023511695.1 Ignavibacterium sp. | reverse complement strand
GCAATCAGGTTTTGGTTTTGTTGGGCATGGTTGCCGGCGCTTTTAAGACGCCGGAAGAAAGGTTTTGTTTTGCGGCCGCTCGGTGCCGGCCGCACGAGATTGGAATTTGCGTGCTAAATTTGGGGCGGCGGCGTGGTGGGAACAGCCAGATACTGCGCGTCAGATAGAGGTGTTACCCTGGGGCTGCCAGGGGTGAGCCCAGCGCGCAGGCGCGTAGGAGCGCAGCGAGCCGGTTCAAATCCGGTCCGCCCCGTTTAAATTTTTTAGCTACCCAGGGTTGAGTTTTTGTTGGCCAAAAGTCCTCGCTGTGTTCGTTTAGCACAGGGAGGACTTTAAATTTAAAGCAAGAGGGGGTGCAGTGATGTGGTATCAGGTTGATATAGGTTACGCCTGCTTTGGTCTTAAGGTCGAAGGCGGCATCGTAACTGACGCCGCGCCGATTGCAGCGTGGGCCATAGGGAAAAAAGCTGATTATGTTTTTAGTTATTTTCGTAAGAACAAGCGTGGCATTATAATAAGTCTTTCCGAAAAAGGGGTGCAGAAATGTCCAAACTGCCAAAAGCATGAAACCGGGTGCGGTCTGCATGGTCTACAAGGACCCGCTGGCCAGGACAAAGCCTGAAGGCGCGGCCAGTCTGGTCAGGAGAATAAGTTGCTTTCCGACCAGCCGGGACTGCTTTTTTGAGATCTGGGAAGTGAAGTTTGCGAAGAATGGTTTTAGTGTATTCAGGCAAATTTTAACAAGGAATAAAGGCAACGATTAAAACCAGAAAGAAGGTATGGAAATGTCTAGAGAAAATGAAGTCCGCTTAGCTAAATTTTTACAATCTAAATTGCAGGAACGCCATATATCTATCCGTTCTTTAGCCGACCGTGCGGGCGTAAGTTTTTCTCATTTGTCCAAAGTTCTACGCGCCGACGTTCCAGTTCCGCAGCCAGCTTTTCTTGACAAGGTAGCCGCTGCGTTGCACGTACCCTTTACTGCCATTTTCTTAGAAGCTGGATACTTATGTTTTGATGATGCCTGTTTAGACGAGGCCCGGGAAATTGTAGAAAGTTACTCAGTCGACAGTTTTAGTTATGAAACTTTATGTATGGATATACTGCAAAAATACAATATAGAGCTAAACAATCTAAATGCTGACTTATTATTTGAACTGAGCAAAAGAAGTAAAATTGATGCTGATTTTTTATTTTACTTTTTTAAGAAAATACCAACTATTTTTTCACAAGAAACATATACAAAAAATTTTTCAAAAATAATTAAAACATTTCGAAAAGGCTTAAATGATTATTTTAAAAATGAAGATAGTGTTTGTAATTATTCGTTTTGGTCAGATATTATAAAATTTATAAGAGAAGAAGAAAAAAAAGAAGATTCTTCCAAGAAAATAGAATATGTTTTTAGTGTACAAGATAAAGGCAATGTTTCCGTTTTGACCATATCTTTATCAAAAGACAAAATGATCCAATTATTGCCCGATGTATCAGAACTAATTAAAAAACACCTTGATGATAAAGAATAATAGAAAAGGAGGTGTGGAAATGCTGTTAAGCTATCATCCAGCTGGAAATTTGTATTATTTAAACCGCTAGCAGCCTGTCCGAGTATTAACAGAAAACAGGAAAACTGCCTATAAATCCCGAAATAAAAACCATTATGGTAAAAGGATATAAACCGTACAACCACAACCAAATATACTTATTTCCGCCGGCTCCGCAGGATTGGCTGCCAAAGAATCATATAGTTTTCTTCATCAGTGACCTGGTTGACAACCTGGATTTGACCTCTATCGAAAAGGAATATGAAAAAGATTCACGGGGCCAGCCGCCATTTCACCCGGCCCTGATGACCAAGATCCTGTTTTACGCTTACTGCCGCGGAGTATACTCCTCTCGCAAAATTGCCGCAGCCCTTTACGAAGAAGTGGCCTTTGTGGTGCTTGCCGGGGGAAACCGGCCGGATTTTCGGACTATTAACGAATTCAGGCGGCGTCACATAAAATCTCTGCCGGGGATCTTCGTCCAAATACTCAAACTTTGTGAGAAGGCGGGGTTAGTCGGATTAAAACATGTTTCCCTGGACGGCACCAAAATTAACGCCAATGCCTCCAAACACAAGGCTATGAGCTACGGCCGCATGAAAACCGAAGAGCAGCGGCTGGAAAAAGAATTAAAAAGTATTATTTCTGTAATTTCTATTTCTGATGCATTGAAGAATAAGACTGATAAATATTTGAATCAGAAAGAATTTATGCTTCATTCATATATGGTTGGCGCCGCAAGTAAAAAAATTGCAAAGGATATGGGCTTCCAGAACAATGGTGAAGCGTTCATTGCGGGATTCCTTCACGACATTGGAATTTCAATTGTACATCGTTATCTGCATTCTAATTTTGCAATCATTTATGATTTAATGGAAACTCAGAAATTATCTTTCAGAGATGCTGAGATTGAAGTTAATGGAATGACTCACGAAGAAATTGGGAGTTTCCTTTTAGAGAAATGGAATTTCCCGGCTGAGATTTGTGATGCTGTTCTTAATCATCATAATCCTGGCAAAGCCCAAACAAGCCCATCAATGGCGGCTATTGTAAGTGTTGCTGATTATATGACTCAATCATTAAAAGTTGGTGAACTCAAATTAGACAAAGACAATCATCTTGATGAATATACTTTGGGTAAATTTAATTTCGAGAAAGAACTCGATGCAGAAAAGTTTGCCACAAAGTATAAAGATCTTTTCTGGGAACAATTAGAATTTGTAAGGTTTTTAAATTGAGAGTAATAAAAGAAAATAATCAGGACTTTCATTCATTCACTCTTTCTCTTAAACAGCTCGAAAGAAGCAGTTCAGCAAAAGGAACCGTGTTTATTGAGAAAGCTGAAGAAAATTATTCTGCTGCAAAAGGAAAAGATTCTCCATTAAATAAAATTCTAAGCTTCACAGAAAGAATTAATTCCCACACTAATCTTCAGGATATAATTTCCGATTTCAAGAATGAAGTTCGAAGTCTTACTTTTTTTAATGAACCGGAAATCTTCCTGATAAATGAAAAAACATCTAATTGTTTTCCGCTTAATACTAACTGCAAAGAAAACATTTCCTTATTTGTAAGAAGGAACCTGAGTGCAGGTGTAATTGATTGGATTGCTGAAACCGGAAGTTTCAAGATTATTCCTTATGGAAACTATAATTCACTTTCATTTGGTTTGAACTGTCTTATCATTCCGATATTCAGCGGCGGAAAGTTCAGGGGAGTACTTTCCACAATAACTTCTTTTACTGAAATTGATAAGAATTCTTTTGAGATTCAGTTTATTACTACTCTTTTGAATATTGTCTTCTCAAAAATTCAATATGAATTAACAAAGAATGAATTGAACAGCGTTTACTCTGAACTTCAGTCTGTTCAATCAAAACTTGAAAATGATTATAAGCTTGCTGCGCTTGGTGAATTAACTTACAGAAGCATTGAGGAAATTTCGTCACCAATTCAGGTTATTCTGAGCTACGCTGATTTACTGAAGCGTGAATATCCTGATATTGATGAGGAAATGACTGATCTTATAAAGAAAAAAGTTTATGATATTAAATCAATACTGGAAAGATTAGTCAAGTTTATCACTACAGATGATAAAGCAAAGAAAGTTGTTCCTTGTTCTGTGAATGAAGTGATTGAAGATTTCAGAAAATTAATTGAACCGGCTCTGAATGCTGAAAACTGTGAATGTGTTCTTGATCTTGAAGAGAATATGCCTTCGATACTCAGCAATAAAAACTATTTAAATCAGATTTTTATAAATGGTTTCAGTCTCATTAATCCATTGACTGAACCAGGCGGAGGAGTAATAATTCAGAGTCGTTATTCAAAGCAGAGAATAATAGTTAAAATGTTATTTACCAAAACTGTTGATCTGAATAAAATTAATGAACAGGAAGTTGGCTTGAATATTCTTAAATCCCTTATGGACAAACACGAAGGTGAATTTCTTGTAAACTCAGATGAAACATCCGGAAGTACAATTACATTTTCGTTTCCATTAATCAAAAAGGTAAGAGAATGAACATTGAGTACATCTTATACACAACTTTAGTTTTTATTGTAAGCATTTCTGTTTATGGAATTTATTTTATTCAGAAAACAAAGAGAGAGAGCCAGCTGCTTTTAAAAAGAAATATATCACTTTTAAGAGAAGAAAAAATAATAAGTGCTGTTGAACCCAATAGAACTAAGAAAAGAAGAAAACTTCTCCGGCGGATTAAATCAAATAACGAGTTAAATGAACTTAAAGTTTTATCAGAAGCACAAAAGAGTAAGCTTTCTGCTGGAGAAGTTCTTCTTGCACAGAGAATTAATTCTTACAGTAATTAGGTGAGTTCAAAAATGATTAAAGGAATTTATCACGCTGCCCGAAGTCTCGAAACACAAAATAAAAATATGGAAAGGATTGCAAACAATCTTGCAAACCTTAACACAATTGGTTACAAGCGTGAAGGTTTGTTCATTCAAATACTAAATCAGTTAGGTGGTCCACAGGTAAAAAGTCCGGTTGATTTATCACAAGGAGAAGTATTTGAAACCAAAAATCCGCTTGATGTTGCAATTGTTGGTGTTGGATTGTTTGTAGTTAAAACTGATAAAGGTTATGAATGCATTCGTAATGGAAACTTTCAGATTTCACCAGAAGGATTTTTAGTTGATAAAGAAGGAAGAAAAGTCATTGGAAAGAACGGCGAAATAAATTTATCAGAATACAAACTTGATGAAAACAATATGATAAGCATTTCAAGAAATGGTGAAATAAAAGTTGGTGAGAATTCTGTTGATGCTTTACTGATTGCAAAACTTGATGAAGATAAATATGACTACAGAAAAGAAGGATTGAACTTCGACTCAATATCAGATATTGATGAACTTGCAGAAGAAAGTGAATATCAGATTCTTCAAGGTTATCTGGAAGAATCAAATGTTAATCCGATTCAGGAAATGGAAAATATGATTCGCGTTTCAAAAGATTATGAATCATCTTACAAGATGGTAATTACGCTTGATGAATCATTACAAAAATCAGTTGAAATAGGAAAAATCTAAGAGGTTAAAATATGAGTACAAGAGCACTCAGAACAGCAGCTTCCGGTATGTATGCGCAACAGATAAACATTGAAGTTATATCCAACAACATTGCGAATATGAATACAACCGGATTTAAAAAGAACAAACCTGAATTTCAGGATCTGATGTATCAGGAAGTTGCAGTAAATCCAATTAACTCATCTGCTCCCGGAATTAAATCAGTAGGAACTGAAGTTATTCAGGTTGGAAATGGTGTAAAACCATCATCAACACAAAAAATATTTTTACAAGGTGATCTTGTTCCTACAAACAACCTGCTCGACCTTGCAATTCAGGGCGATGGATTTTTCCAGATACGAAAACCTGATGGTACATTCGTTTATACACGCGATGGTTCATTCAAAGTAAATGCAGAAGGAATTATTGTAACAAGCAGTGGTTATTTGCTCGATCCCGAAATAAGAATTGATGAAAATTCAGTTGGCTTTTCTGTTTCGAGAGATGGTGTAATTGAACTTCAGCAGAGAGACGGAACAAATATTCCTGTTGGCAATATTCAGTTAGTTCGTTTCTTAAATCCCGCAGGACTAATGGCACTTGGTGATAATTTATACGCAGAAACTGAAGCGAGCGGTGTTCCGATTTTTGGAACTCCGGGCGTTGATGGCTTCGGAGAAATTCATCAGGGATTTCTTGAATCATCAAATGTTGATGTTGTTGAAGAGATGATTTCGATGATTACAGCCCAGAGAGCTTATGAAATAAACAGTAAGACTGTTAAAACAGTTGAAGAAATGATGACAATGGCAAACAATCTTAAAAGAGGTTAAGCCAAAGGAGAATGAAAAGTGATTTTACTTTTAGTCATATTGATTTTTGTTTCAGCTTCAGCACAGAATTTTAATTCTGAAGTTGAAAAATATCTCAATCAGAAACTGAATGGTTATGATAAGATAGAATTTTCAATCATAAATGATTTGAAGCATAATAATTACGCTATTGATTTCAGCAGAGAATTTAAAATTAATGGAAACATTGCCTATCTGCCTGTAAGAGTATTTGATAGAAATAAATGGAACAACTCAATCTTAACTTTTCAGCTGAATTTATATAAGCTTGTTCCGGTTGCATCAAGAGAGATTAAACGCAAAGAAAAGATTGATGAAAAAAGTTTCATCGTTCAAAGTGTTAATGTTAGTTCATTTAAAAGTCGCATTATCGATTTATCTGAATTTCAAAAATCCTTGCGGGCAAAAACTTTAATCAGGCAGGGAGAAATTATTACTCGGGAATTAGTTGAAGAAGTTCCTGCAATTGAGTCCGGGTCAAAAGTAATTGCTGAATGTATTAAAGGTTCTGTAGTTATCAGCACTGAAGCAATTGCACGAGAGGATGGTGAGATGAACGAAATAATTGATGTATTGACTTCATCGAATGAGTTATTAAAAGCAAAAGTTATCAATTCACAAAAAGTTTTAATTGAGTAGAACTATGAAAAAAATATTGTCTATAATACTGATTTTGGCTGCAGCAGTTTTTCCTCAGGAGATGAGAAAGAATGCTGCTTATTCTCTTTTTTCTGATGAGAAAGCATCAAGAGTTGGAGATGCAATTACAATAATTGTAGTTGAGTCAGCTCTTGCAACAAACAATGCTGAAACAAAGAGCGGAAGACAGACCGAACTTGGTTTTGATTTTTCCGGCTCAATTGATAAAACCAAACTGCCCGAAGCAAGTTTAAATATCGGAAGCGGAAATGACTTCAAAGGTTCAGGTTCCACAAAAACTTCCGGCGTTATTCAAACAAAAATCAGTGCAACAATAGATTCAGTGCTTGCAAACGGCAACTTGATTATCAGAGGAAGTAAAAAAATTACTATCAATGGTGAAGAGCAGCTCATTTCTATAAAAGGAATTGTCCGAACTTCTGATGTAAGAGCGGATAACTCAGTATTGTCTTACAACATTTCCGATGCAGAAATTACTTTTGAAGGAAATGGAATTGTAAGCGATGTTCAATCACCTGGATTATTAACCAAATTTTTCAGAATGCTTTTTTAGGTTAAACATGAAAACTATTAAGCTACTTTTCGTTGTAATAATTTTAATCGCACAGCAGGCAGCTGCCCAGCGAATAAAAGATATTGCTTACCTCAACAGCGATCATACAGAACAGGTAATCGGTTATGGACTTGTTGTTGGTTTAGCTGGAACAGGTGACAGCTATCGTACACAATTTACAATGCAATCTATCACAAGTATGCTGAAACGATTTGGAATTACAGTTCCTCAAACGGATGTAAGAACACGAAATGTTGCAGCAGTTATGGTAACTGCTTCGTTACAACATAACTTTAAACCAGGTTTTAAGTTTGATGTAATCGTTTCATCGCTCGGAGATGCGACAAGTCTATTAGGAGGAACACTATTGATGACTCCGCTTTCTGCAATCAACGGTGAAGTTTATGCAATGGCACAAGGTCCAATCTCCATTGGTGGTTATGATTTTAATACTTACACAGGAAACCGAGTTGCAAAAAATCATGCTTTAACCGGAAGAGTTCCACTTGGTGGTGTGCTTAAAGAAAATCTTCCGCAGAATACTGTTACCAATAATGAACTGAGTATTTTTCTTAAAATGCCTGACTTAACAACATCGAACAATGTGGCACTTGCAATCAACGATAAGTTTGGGCAAAACACAGCTATATCAGTTGATGCTGCCGAAGTTAAAGTTAAAGTTCCTGCTGACAGGCAAAGCGATGTAATAAATTTTCTTGCTGAACTTGAATCACTTCCTGTACAAACAGATTATATAGCAAAGGTAATCCTTAATGAAAGAACCGGAACAGTTGTTGCAGGCAACAATGTTCAGATAAAACCAGTTAGTATTACACACGGCAGCTTGAACATTACAATCAGAAATTATCCATTTGTTTCTCAACCGGGAGCTTTCTCAAGCGGAACTACAGCGATAGTGAACAATGCAATTCCTTATGTGCAGCAGGATTCAACAAATACAATAGCAATTCAAGGCGCAAGCAATGTTCAGGAAGTTGCCTCAGCACTTAATTCACTAAAAGTTTCGCCGAAAGATATAATTGCAATCTTTCAGGCACTTAAAGAAGCAGGTGCACTTGTAGCAGAATTAGTAATAATGTAATTGATTAAAATGAGTGACATCAGTCTTAAAATAACAAATCCGAATAAACACATCTCTCAGGTGCAAACGCAGTCATATCAGAAAAATGTTGATAAGAAAAAACTTGCTGATGCATCGAAGCAGTTTGAGAGTCTTCTTACTTCGATGATGTTAAAAAGTATGTCACAAACAACCGGTGGATTATTTGGTGATGAAAGTTTCGGTGGAGATTTCTTTGAATCAATTTTTCAGTTTGAAATTGCAAATCAAATTTCAAAAGGAAAAGGTATTGGTATAGCAGATATGATTTACAAAAATATTACCGGTGAAAGTATATCAAAAGCACTTGAGGAAGAAGTAAAAACTTTGCCTGTAAAGTCAGCACCCAAAATTGAATACAAAAAACCGGAAGCTCCTGCAGTTAAACCAACTGAACAAGCTTTAAATAGATTATCGAAATACGAACAAATAATTCAAGAGGCATCAGAAACACACGGAGTTGATAAGAACATCATCAAAGCAGTTATTCTTGCTGAATCAGCCGGAAAAGAAGATGCAATTTCTTCTGCGAATGCAAAAGGTTTAATGCAATTGATTGATGCAACAGCAGATTATCTTGGTGTCAGAAATGTCTGGAATCCAAAAGAAAATATATTCGGCGGTACTAAATATTTGGCCGAACTTCTTCGAAAATATGATGGTGACCTAAAACTTGCTTTAGCAGGTTACAATGCAGGTCCAGGCAATGTAGATAAATACAACGATATTCCGCCTTTTACAGAAACACAGACTTATGTAAAACGCGTGATGGGCTATATAAATCATCTTGAGGCAATGTAATGAGAATAATTAAGCTGCTCGAAATAATGCATAATCAATTGAGTAAACTGCAAGAAATGTATGAAGTGTTGCAGAAGATGCAGAACGCAATGGTTGAATCTGACTATGATAATTTTGAAAAATCAATTGAACTGCAGGAAAAAATTTTAGCTGAGATAAGAGCTTATGAAAAAGCCCGAATTGATATTTTAAAAGATTTACTACAAAGTGATATTCTTCCTGAGAAAAATATTCTAGTGCAAAAATTGTTTGAAGCCGAACCTGAAGCTGATTTATCACTGCAGGAAGAATATCTTAATATCAGAAATTCGTTAATAGATGTTGTTGGTGAAATAGAAAATCTCAATTTCCAGAATAAATATCTGATTGATCATTCGAGGAAATTTATTAAAGAGCTTGTTACAAATCTTTATGGCGTTAAAAATCATAAACTGTTAGACAAGAAGGTATAACAATGATAACGAAGATATTTGACATATCGTCAAGAAGTCTATCTGTTTACAGAAGAGCATTGGAAGTAGCAAGCCATAATATTGCAAACGCAAATAATCCTGCATTCTCCCGTCAACGCGTAATTTTTGAAACAGACATTTCTGATTTGAATGCCGGAAAAGTCTGGGGAAATGGTGTAAGAATATCAGATGTGCAGCGAGTTCGTGATTCATTAATTGAAGCTCATATCAGAGAAGCAAATTCAAAATTTTATAATAACAGCAGACAAAGTCAGTTAATAAACAATATCGAAAGTTATTTTTCTGAACCAGGTGATTTAGGTCTTTCTAATCTTTTTGCTGGTTTTTTCAACAGCTTTGATGAACTTGCAACTGCACCAAACTCAACTCCTCTGAGAATGAATGTCCTTAATGCTGCAAACAATCTTTCTGCGAAAGTAAATACAATCAATCAGTCGTTTGCAAGATTAAAGCAGGATATTAAGGATGAATTTCAAAATCAGGTTCAGGCAATAAACACTTTGCTAAAACAAATTCATCAGATTAACAAAGAGCAGTTTAATAACAGTTACAAGGGACTTGCAGTAAATGATTTGCTTGACAAGAGAGACGATTTAATTCAGCAGTTAAGTCAGATTGTCAACATTACTGTAACTATCGATCAGAATAATAATGCAAATGTTTCAATTGGCGGTGCATTAGCTGTTGATGGTTTGCACGCAGCAGAATTTGAAACAGTTGAAACAAATGGTCGTTTGTCCATCAAATTAAAAAATGGTGGAATACCGGTTATTCTCAATGGTGGTCACTTGAATGCCTTGTCAGAAGTTTACTCTGATAAAATCCCTTCATATCAGAAAAATCTTGATCAGATAGTTACTGCTTTTGTTGATGCTGTTAATCAGATTCACAAACAAGGTTTCTCAATTACTAATCCACCTCAAACCAATCTTAACTTTTTTGACAGCTATGAAAATGGTGTGTTAAAAGTAAATCAGAATATTTTGAGTAATCCATCTTTGATTTCAGTCTCTGCTGATGGCGATAATGGAAATGGTGATATAGCTTTACAGATTGCAGGGCTTCGCGAAGCCCAACTTGTAAACGGTTCAACAATAGTTGATGCATATTCAGCACTGATAAACGGAATCGGAAACGATGCTTTACTGCAAACCAACTATGCACAGGCTAATAATATGGTTTTATCACAACTTGAAGATCAGCGCCAATCGCTTTCAGGTGTTTCGATTGATGAGGAGATGACTAATGTATTAAAGTTTCAACGATCTTACGAAGCTTCTGCAAAGCTTATAACTGTTGCCGATGAAATGATAAAAACCATTCTGGAGATGGTCTGATGAGAATAACAGATTCAATGATGTCCAATTATTATATCGGAAACATCAACAAGCTAAAAGAAAGAATTGCGCTTTTGCAAAGACAAATCTCGTCTGGAGTTCGGATTGAAAAACCATCAGACTCACCAACAGGTGCTGTAAGAGTTATCAGACATAATGATCAGCTAAGTCAGATTGATACTTATCTGAAAAATATTCAAACCGGATTATCATTCCTTGATCAGACAACTTTTGCGCTTCAATCAATTCAGGATGAAGTTGTAAATGTTGTTGGAAAACTTGAAGAACTAAACAATCCAATCAATCAGCAGAATATGAGTTTGTATGCTGATATGATTGAAAACTCTTTACGATTGATGTTAGATGTTTCCAATTCAAAAGCAGATGGTAAATATATTTTTGGTGGAACTGATCAATCCGGTAAACCATTTAGTTTTTCTGCTGACGGACAAACGATAGAACAGAACACAAAAATTAATGGTTTAGTTAATGTAAGAATCAGTCAGAGTATTCAGCAGAGAATAAATATAACAGGACTTGAAATATTTGGTACAATTATTTCAACAGACGGAACGCTGGATAAAAATTCTGCAGTCGGAAGCGTTGTTACACAAAGCAGAAATATTTATGATAATCTTGGTAATCAATACAATCTTCAGGTAAATCTTCAAAAGACAAACAGTAATCAGTATCAGCTTACATATTCAATTGTTGATGGCGGCGGAAATACTGTTTACTCTTCACCAACAGCAAATCAACTTGTATTTAATTCAACAACTGGTGCATTAGAAACTGTTGATGGAAAAGCTCCGTCAATAATTAATATAAATGTTCCATCGAACAGAATTAACTTTAATCTGGATTTAAGTCAATTAAGAGAAACTGATACAAATCAGCTCTTACTCAATGCAAATCAGGATATTGATATTTTTAATCAGTTAAAAATTATAATCAACAATTTGCGAAATGGTATTCCGCCAACTGATGAACAAAGAGCTGCCGTAAATGCATTTAATTCAAAAGTGGTTGGGAAATTATCTGAGATCGGAAATATCGTCAACCAGTTTTCAGCAATTGAAAGCATGCTTACACAGCAGAATCTTGATATAACAGAAAATAATTCTCAGATAAATGGAGTTGATGTAGCTAAGGCAATCATAGAATTACAGAATCAGGATTATCTGTTGCAGCTATCTCAGAAACTTGCTGCAACAATACTTCCTAAATCTCTTCTGGATTACTTATGATAAAAAAGTTTGGAACAATTAACGGATTAATTTTAGGAATAGTGTCAGTATTCGGTGCTTTCGTATGGGAAGGAGGGGCAATAAATGCTTTGTTTCTTCTTCCGCCAATGCTGATTGTTTTCGGCGGAACTTTTGCCGCTGTTATAATTGGTTTTGGTTATGAAAACTTTAAAAATATTTTCAAGCTGATTAAACTCGCATACTTTCCGCCAAAGTATAATCCTCATTCAGTTATTAACACTTTTGTTCAGCTTGCATTCAAAGCAAGAAAGGAAGGATTGCTGTCAATTGAACGGGATATAGAAAAGATTGATTTTTTCTTCTGCAAAAAATTATTACGCAATGCAATTGACGGAACTGATCCAGAAACACTACAGGATTTAGCAGAACTCGAAATGAAAACTATTCAGGAAAGACATTATTCTAATATTTTTATTTTTACAAAAATGGGTGGTTATGCTCCGACTATGGGAATACTTGGTACTGTAATGGGACTGATTATGGCTTTATCTCACGCAGGTGCTGATCCAACTACTTTAATTAAAAGTATTGCGACTGCTTTTATTGCAACACTCTGGGGCGTATTCACAGCAAATTTAATTTGGTTACCAATAGCAGATAAGTTAAAGAAATGTCACTTGGACGAAAAACAGATGATGCAACTCTCATTGCAGGGAGTTCTGGCTTTGCAAAGCGGAGAAATTCCGGTTCTGGTGAAGTCCAGATTAGTAAGTATGCTTCCTCAAAGAGAGCAAGAGCAAATGCAGAGATAGATGAGTATGAAGAATCACCTTTTCACGAATCTTCTGAAAAGGACAGATACTTAATTACTTATGCTGATCTTATCACATTGCTTTTAGGGCTATTCATTCTTCTTTATACAGCTTCAAACCTCGATATTCAGAAGTATGAAAAAATGCTTAACGCTTTTGGTAATGTTTTCGGAACTGAACCAACTAAGATTAAAATTGATGCAATTCCTGAAAAGGTTATTTCAACTCCTTTAGATAAATTGAAGAATGATATTACTCAGCTTATTGCTGAAACTGACACTAAGTCAATCAGAATGGAAGAAAATGAAAGAGGAATTACAATCCACATTCTTGAGGATATTGTATTCCCTTCTGGTTCAGCAGAATTGAAAAGTACTTCAAAAATTGTTTTGAAAAGAGTTGCTGATATCATAAAAAAGTTACCAAACGATATTAGAGTTGAAGGTCATACAGATAATATTCCGATTAAATCATCTGTGTTTCCATCAAATTGGCATTTATCAGTTGCCCGTGCATTAAACACGGCTTATTATCTGATAAAAGAAGAAGGTGTAAATCCGGATAAAGTTTCGATTGTTGGTTATGCTGAATACAAACCGATTGAATCTAATGATACACCTTACGGAAGAGCTTCAAACAGAAGAGTAGATATAGTAATAATTAAATAAGAAAGAATATGAAACTTAAATCAGATCAATTTGGCGAAATTGAATTTTCTGAAGACCTCGTGCTCAGTTTTGAAGAAGGTCTTTACGGATTTGAGCAGTTAAAAAAATATTTGCTCATCAAAACCGATGATGATTTATTCTACTGGCTTACTTCAGTTGACAGACCAGAAATTTGTTTTCCATTAATTGGAACAAGAATAATTGATGAAGAATTTCCAGAAGTTGAAAACTATGAAGCGTTTGCAATTGTGACATTGAATAAAGATCCGCTGAAGATTACTGTTAATCTTAAAGCACCGGTTTATATAAACCAGGAGAAAAAAGCTGGTTTTCAGAAAATTATTGATACAGATAAATACCCAATCAATTATAAACTTTTTGTAGAGATCTAAGCTATGCTGATACTAACGAGAAAATTGAACGAGGAGATCAATATTGATGGGGAAATAACTATAAAAATTATTTCTATTTCCGATAATCAGGTGAAGCTGGGAATTGAAGCACCGAGGGATGTTCAGATTGTTAGAAAAGAAATATTAGATAGAGTTAAAGAAAGTACTCAGGATGCATTGAAGAAGAGCAAAGAGTTACCAGCAGAAATTAAAGGACTTAAAATCAAAAAAATCTGATATGAGCTATAAACCTCTAAATATTCTTATTGTTGATGATTCTGATCTTACAAGAAGTTCATTAACAAAATTATTTTCTGAATATGATTGCAATATCATAACAAGCATTGATGGTTTGGATGGAATTCAGAAATCTCTAACATCTAAACCAGATATAATTCTGCTCGATATTCTTATGCCTAATCTTGATGGAATTAAAATGCTTCAGGTGATAAAAATAATTGATGAACTGAAAAAGATTCCTGTAATTGTAATAAGCGGCAACAGCAACCGAACAAATGTATTTGCAAGTCTGGAAGCTGGTGCTGATAAAGTAATCACAAAACCAATTGATGAAGATGCTCTCATAAAAGCTGTTGAAGAATTGACTAAAGGAAGATTGACTCATAAATCAAATAAAAATGAGTTGACAGTTGATAACACAATTGATGAATTGAAGCGCATTTACATCAAAGCTTTTCCGCAAAAAGAAATACAAATTAACAAAGCAATTGCCGAACGCGATAAGTATGCAATCGGAAATATCTTTCACGAGTTAAAAGGAGTTTCAGCATCAATGGGATTTCCGGAAGTAACTGAGATTAGTAAAATGATAGAACTTGCCCTTAACTCAGAAAAAATTGACTGGAATTATATAAGACATCAAACTGAAGAAATAATTTCTTTAATTGAACGAAAAACATTTTCACTCGATGGAGAATAATCTATGTTCGTGATAATCGGAATAGTTGTTGTAATTGGTGCCGTGCTTGGTGGATTTGTTCTTGCTCACGGCAATCTGGCTTTACTTATTCAACCCGCTGAGTTTGTGATTATTCTTGGTTCTGCTTTAGGGAGTTTACTTATTGCTTCTCCGCTTAGTGTTATTAAGAAAATTTTTGGTTCAATTCCTCAACTCATTAAAGGCGTAAATTTCACAAAACAAGATTATCTTGAATTATTGAAATCATTTAATGATTTATTTCTATTAGCTCAACGCGATGGCTTGCTTGCAATTGAAAAACAAGTTGAAAGTCCAAAAGACAGTGAAATACTGTCGTTGAATAAAACTTTTATCAACAATCACCACGCTTCAACATTTTTTGCAGATACGATGAAAGTAATGCTTTCAGGTGGCGTTCCTCCTCACGAACTTGAAGCGCTTATTGATGCAGAAATTGAAACCTTTGAAATGGAATCCAAACCTGTTGTCAATGCAATCTCAAAAGTAGGTGATTCATTCCCAGGACTTGGAATAGTTGCTGCAGTGCTTGGTATTATTGTTACAATGAGTTCTATTGACGAAGGAGCTGCAACTGTGGGAATGCATGTTGCTGCAGCACTTGTTGGTACATTCCTTGGGGTTTTGATGGCTTATGGCTTTGTAAATCCAATTGCAACCAATCTTGAACTTCAGCACGAACTTGAAAAAAGATATCTCGAAACAATTAAAGCCTGCATAGTAGCATACGCAAAAGGTAATCCTCCAATCATCGCAGTAGAAATTGCCCGAAGAACTATCTTCAGCGATTACAGACCATCTTTTCAGGAACTTGAAAATTATATTCGTGGAAAGAGTGATAAGTAATGAATAAGGATCAGGAAGCCCCGATAATAATAAAAAAGGTTCACAAAGGACACGGACATCACGTTGGTGCCTGGAAAGTAGCTTATGCTGATTTCGTTACAGCGATGATGGCACTGTTTATCGTCCTGTGGATTTTAGGACAAGATCAAAAAGTTGTTCAGAATGTTGCCGGTTATTTCAAAGATCCTGTTGGGTTTTCTGATAAGATGAGATCAATCATAGAAGGAAAATCTGATTTACCAAGCATTCTTGATTCTGCATTCATCAAAAAGAAATTAAGGGAAGAAGAGCAGAAACAACTTGAATCTATGGGCGAGCAAATAATTAATCAACTAAAAGAAACTCCAGAATTTGAAAAGCTGGCTGATCAGGTAAAAATAGAAATTGCTAAAGAAGGATTAAGAATCGAAATGATAGATTCTGCTAATGATATTTTCTTTGAAGTTGGAACATCGCAACTAAAACCCGAAGCAATAAAGTTATTGGAGAAAATCAGTGCGAATCTTCAGAGAATTCCAAATAAAGTAGTAATAGAAGGACATACAGATTCTCGTCCATATGGTGGTGAAGGAAAAGGTTATTCTAACTTTGAGCTTAGTTCAGAAAGAGCAAATGCTGCTCGCCGTGTTCTTGTTCTTTCCGGTTTACAGGCAGGAAAAGTTGATGAAGTAAGAGGTTATGCCGATACAAGATTACTCGATAAGAATGATCCATTCAGTGTTGTTAACAGAAGAATCAGTATTGTAATCAAATATGCAACGGAGGAACCACAATGAAAAAGTTACTTATTGTTGAAGATGATACTCTTACACAGCAGTTGTATATGGTGTATTTTAAAAAATCAGGAATTGATCCGTACATTACAGATAATGGTGAAGAATTATTTACAATTCTTCATACAGAAAATATCGGATTAATTTTAATGGATATAAATCTTACAAATACTTATTTTAGAGGCGAGAAAATGGATGGGATAAAGCTGAGTCGGTTGATTAAGTCAAATTCGGATACGAAAAATATTCCTATCATTATTGCAACTGGATTTTCCGCTTTTAATCACGACGATTCTCTTGTTAAGCAAACCCAGGCTGATGATCTGATTATTAAACCAATAACTAATTTTAATGCATTTGTTAATAAAGTAAATCAATATTTGATACATTGAGCAAAAAAAACAAAATATTAATAGTTGAAGATGAAAAGGATACACGATTTATCCTTGAAAAACTTTTATCTAAAAACGACTTTGAAGTTGTCTCAGCAACAAATGGTCTTGAAGCTTTAGAAGTTCTGAAAACTTTCTCACCAAAAGTGATAATTGCAGATTGGACTATGCCTGTAATGGACGGCTTAAAATTATGTGATGCAGTAAAGTCCGATCCAAAACTAAAAATAATTTATTTTATCATTCTTACTGCAAGAACTTCATTGCGTGACAGAATCACAGGACTTGATGTTGGTGCTGATGATTTCCTAATCAAACCAATAGAAAATCAGGAGTTGATTGCAAGAATAAAATCCGGTGTAAGAATTTATGATCTTCAGAACGAACTAAAAGCTATTGAACATAGCAAAGCGTTGGTGGAAATTGCCTGTACAATCGGACATAATTTTAATAATCCGCTAAGCAGTTTAACAATGGCTCTTGAAAATCTTAAACAGGAAATTGCCGAAAAGAAAATTGATAAAGTTGATGAAGATTTCGAAATAATTGACAAATCAATAGAGAAGATTAAACAACTCATCAAACAACTTACCAGTCTTGAAAACCCTCAGGTCATTGATTATACAGATGACAGTAAAATGATAAAACTCGATTAAACTGCCTCTTTAATTTTTGACTCATTACTTCGATAATAAATTGAGGTAATGCGGTCATGTTAAATAAAATAGAAAATATTACCCTTAATCCTAATTCAAGGAACGAGATTAAATCTTCCAAAAAAGATTTACCAATTAATCATCTTGCAAAGAAAGAAAACTTTTCTGACACAATAACTTTTTCGGCTGCACTGCTTTTCTTATCTCAGCTTAAATGGAGATTGAAGAAAATTAATCGCATCTCGCAGGAAGAACTGGAAATTGAAGTCATCGCAAATGACATTAGTTATTCTGCAATCATCAATCTGAAAAGTCCTGCAGTAAAAAATATCCTGATAAAAATTCAGAATGAATTTCCGTTTAAGCATAACAAATCAATATACACGATTAACCTTGAATTCAATTACCAGAAATTTGATTTTGTTGATGAAGAAAAACTGTACGAACCGGTAAATAAACTTTTCTATCGAATTCCATCTTATGAATACGAAGGAGAAAAAG